>JAIXXW010000226.1 GCA_027490555.1 Comamonadaceae bacterium
CAGCAATGGAACAGGCCATGCACGTTCACATCGAACACCTGTTTCCAGGCATCCACCGGGTAGTCCCACACCTTGGTGTTGGGCCCGGTGATGCCCGCACTGTTGACCAGCACATCGACTGCGGCCAGCGCGGTGGTCTGGGCGGTGGCCTGGACCACCGAGGCGTGGTCGCTGACATCCACCTGCACCGTGTTGACCACGGCCCCCAGCTGTCCTTGGCGCAGCTGTTCGGCGGCTTGGGCCATTCCCGCCGCATCGCGGTCCCACAAGGTCACGCGCGCGCCCGAGGCCAGCATGCGCTGCGCGATGGCGAAACCCAATCCTGTGGCACCGCCGGTGACGACGGCGTGGCGGCCTTTCATGTCGAGCAAATTCATGTCTTCTTTCCTGATCTGTGAAGGGGGGGGTGGGGTCAGATGGTCATGCCGCCATCGACCATGTAGGCGTTGCCGGTGGCAAAAATCGACTCGTCGGACGCGAGGAAGGTGACGATGGGCGCGATCTCGCTGGCCTGGGCCAGCCGACCCATGGGCTGGCGGTTGATGAAATCCTGGCGCGCCTGCACCGGGTCGGGGTAGCTGTTGATGCGGTCTTGCAAGGAAGGCGTGTCCACGGTGCCGGGGCAGATGCAGTTGCAGCGCACGCCCTGGCGCACATAGTCGGCCGCCACGCTTTTGGTCAGGCCCACCACGGCCGCCTTGCTGGTGCCGTAAATGAAACGGTTGGGCAGGCCGCGCACACTTGAGCACACGCTGGCCATGTTGATGATGCTGCCGCCACGACCGTCTTGCTCGAACTGGGCCACCATTTTGGGAATGGCCGCCTGGATCGCCCAGAACTGGGAGCGCACATTCAGCTGGAAGGCAAATTCCCAGTCGTCGTCGGTGGCCCGCTCGATGTTGCCGTTGTGCACAAAGCCCGCGCAATTGAAGAGCACATCGATGCGGTCGAGGCTGGCCACCTGGCGGGCAATGGCGGCCTTGTCGAGCACATTCAACACGGCGGTGTGCACATTCGCCACGCCCTGGTAGGACTTGAGCAGCTCGGGATTCACGTCGGTGGCGTAAACGGTCGCGCCTTCTGCGGCCATCGCCAGCGCGGCCGCCTGGCCAATGCCCTGCCCGGCCGCCGTGACCAGCGCGGTTTTTCCTTTGAGTCTCATGGTGCCTGTATCTCCAGATGGGTGGTTTGTCGTGATGCGATGGCGGACCAGTCCCAGGCGATGCCCAGGCCAGGCGTGTCGGGCGGCAGGGCATGGCCGTCCTCCACGGTCATGCGCGAGGTGGTGATGTCGTCCAGCTGTGGAATGTATTCGACCCAGCTGGCGTTGGGCACAGCGGCACACAGGCTCACATGCAGCTCCATCAAAAAATGCGGGCACACCGCCACATCAAATGTTTCGGCCAGGTGCGCGGTCTTGATCCAGGGCGTGATGCCGCCAATGCGGGCCACATCGGGCTGCACGATGGAACACGCCCCCTGCTCCAGGTATTCACGGAACTGCATCGGGTGGTACATCGACTCGCCCACCGCCACCGGTGTGGTGGTGTGCGCGCGCAGCTGGCGGTGGCCCGACACGTCTTCGGCGGGCAAGGGCTCTTCGATCCAGGCCAGACCCAGGCCGTCGAAGGCCCGGGCCCGGCGCACGGCCTCGGCCCGTTGGAAGCCCTGGTTGGCATCGGTCATCAGCTCAAAGCCCGGCCCCACCGCATCGCGCACGGCGCTCAGGCGGGCCACGTCTTCGCTGACATGGGGGCGGCCGATCTTGATCTTGGCACCCTTGAAGCCCTGGGCTTGGGCCTGCAGCGTCTGCTCCACCAGGGCCTCGGGCGACAGGTGCAACCAGCCGCCTTCGGTGGTGTACAGCGGCACCCGTGCTTGGGCACCGCCCAGCAAGCGCCACAAAGGCAGGCCCTGGCTTTGGGCACGCCAGTCCCACAAGGCGGTGTCCACACAGGCCAGCGCCAGGCTGGTGATGGCCCCCACGGCGGTGGCATGGGTGTGAAAAAACAAATCCTTCCAGATCGCCTCGACCCGCACCGGATCGCGCCCGATCAGGCGCGGCGCCAAATGGTCCTGGAGCAAGGCGATGACCGAGGATCCGCCGGTGCCGATCGTGTAGGCATAGCCGGTGGCCTCGATGCCGTCACTGCAATGCAACGTGAGCAGGATGGTTTCTTGGGTCACGAAAGACTGGATGGCGTCGGTGCGCAAGACCTTGGGCGGCAGGTTGACCTGCCGCAGGCTCACGCGGGTGATGGACGTGGCAAGCATGCGGGTTTTTGCGGAGACAAAAAGACTTGACCGGTGAAATCCGGCCATGTGATCATTCTGCAACTGGTCTGACCACTTGTCCAATTCACGTTATCCCTGATCGCGCCCATGCCCTTGCAAACCGTGTCGCCTCAGCGCCTGTACCGCCAGATTGCCGACCAAATCCGGCAACTCATGGTATCGGGCGAATTCGCGCTCGGTTCGCGCCTGCCGGCCGAACGCGACCTGGCCCTGCAGCTGGGCGTGAGCCGTCCTTCGGTGCGCGAGGCGCTGATCGCCCTCGAGGTCGAAGGCATGATCGAGGTGCGCACCGGCTCGGGCATCTATGTGCAGCGCAGCCAGGCTGCGGCCCAGGGCAAGCTCGCGCCCACACCGAAAAAAACCGCCGCCAACGGCCTGGACACGCCCGCCGAATGGGGACCGCTGGAAGTGATGAGCGCACGCCTGCTGGTCGAAGCCGAAGTGGCCGCATTGGCCGCCACACACGCACAAAAGGCCGACATCCAAGCCATCCGGGCCGGCCTGCAGCAAATGCAAAGCGAAGCCGCACGCGACAAAGTGCCGCGCGAGGGCGACGAAGCCTTCCATGCGGCGATCGCCAGGGCCTGCGGCAACAGCGTGCTGCTGGACACGGTGCAGCGCTATTGGCAAGCCCGCAACGGCCCGCTGTTTGAGCGGCTGGGGGACTATTTTGAGCACCCCCAATCCTGGCAAGCCGCGATCGCCGAACACCAGGCGGTGCTGCGGGCGATCGAGGCGCACGATGGCCCTGCAGCGCGCAAAGCCATGCAAAAACACCTGAAACAAGCCCACAAACGATACAGCGCGAGCTGGCGCCGCGCACCTGCCCGTTAGCCCACCGGCCAAAGGCATGCAGTTTTCCCGCGTCAGCACTTTCACAACACCAACGAGGAGACTTTGATGAGCAAACGATTGACCCTGAAAACCCTGGCCACCGTCGGCGCTTTTGCCGTGGGCGCCATGACCGTGCTCGGCAGCACTGCGGTGCAGGCCCAGCAAAAACTCA
>JAIXXW010000340.1 GCA_027490555.1 Comamonadaceae bacterium
CGCACCAAAAAGCTTTGCATGACCGAGGGCTCGTAGTTGAGCGTGTCCTCCAGGGGGAACATGCGAGCGCTGATCAGATCGATCTTGGCCAGCAGGATGTCCACCAGGGGTGGGATGGCGCTGCCATCTCCGGCCAGACGCTCGGATTTCTCAGACAGGATGCGGGCCTTGCGGTCCGGATCGCGCAGGGCCTCGGCCCGTTGCGCCAGCGGCAAATGGGCCACCGCCTTGTACGAGGGAAAGCCCATGAAGGGGTGAAAGCTCGCATCCAGGCCATTGAGAACCCCGATGCCCCTGACCGCCGTCTGCAAATACAAGGGCAGGCCAGCCTTCACGGCCGCCTCAAGCCGGGCCTGAATCCTCAGGTACTGCTCGCCGCCCGGATCGCGTTGCAGCCAAGTCAAGGACACCGGCTTGCCACTGGCACGCGCCAGTGTCTCCACGCAATCGAATTCGGCGTCAAACTGGTCCGGACCGTTCAACAGGTTGTAGTCGCTCACCATCTGGATCACCCCGTGGTCCAGGCCAAGAAAGGCTTGCGCCAAGCCGGTCAACTCGTCGTGACCGGCATTGGCCGCAGGCGTGTCTTTGCCCTCAGACGTTCGGTGGTTGTCGCTGCGTCCGGTGCTGAAACCGGCAGCGCCGGCCTGCAGCGCTTCACGCAGCAAAGCCTGCATGGCCTGGATGTCATCCGCATTGGCCTTCTCGTGGGCCAGTGCCCGCTCGCCCATCACGTACATGCGCAAAGGGTCGTGTGGCACCTGAACCAGATAGTCCAGGCTGCGCGGCGTGGCCGCCAGCGCATCCATGTACTGGGGAAAGCTCTCCCAGTTCCAGCGGATGCCTTCGTGCAAAGCCGCGCCCGGGATGTCCTCCACACCTTCCATCAGCTTGATCAGATCGTCCTCATGGCCGGGGCGTTTGGGGGCAAAACCCACACCGCAGTTGCCCATCACCACCGTGGTCACCCCGTGGTAAATGCTGGGTGTGAAACACGCGTCCCAGGTCACTTGTCCGTCGTAGTGGGTGTGGATGTCCACAAAACCGGGCGTGATCCACAAACCGGTGGCATCCATGGTGTGCCGAGCGGGCTCATCCACCTGGCCCACCGCCACAATGTGACCTCCTCGCACGCCCACATCGGCCACTCGGGCGGGCGCCCCCGTGCCGTCCACCAAGGTGCCATTTTTAATCAGCCAGTCGAGCATCTTGTCTTCTCCAATAAATGGCCAGGCCCATGCCACTGACGATGTGCCAAATGCCCCACAGACTGGCCAGGGTGACCATGCCCAAGTCGCTGCCGAACTGCACCGCGATGATGCCCAGCGCCAAGCCCGAGTTCTGCATACCGCCTTCGATCATGATGGCCCGGCGGTCGCGCTCACTCACTCGCATGACCATGCTGGTGGCCCACCCTAAAAACAGCCCACTGGCGTTGTGCAGCACCACCAGCAACAAGGTGGGCAAGAGGCCCAGGGTGAGCAATTGCCGCTCCTTGATCAGGCCCGCCACGATGAACAAGATCAAGGCCCCGACGGCGAAATTGCCCAGCGGCTTGCGGATGCGCGCTGTCAACACCGGCAGCCGATGCGAAAACAACAAACCCAGCGCCAAGGGAATGCCCAGCACCAGCACCAGACTCAGCCAGATGCCGGACGGGTCAATCTCCATCTGGCGCAACCAGGATGCAGTTTCGGGGTTGGCGGCGATCATCCAGCTGAAGTTGAAGGGTGTGGCCAACAGCGCGATCACGCTGGCCACGGCAGAAATGCTGACCGACAAGGCCGTGTTGCCGCGACCCACGTGCGTGACCACATTGCTCAGACTCCCCCCCGGGCAAGCCGCCACCAAAATCATCGCCGCCTCGATGTTGGCCGGCAGATCCAGCGCCAGTGTGGCCAGCCAGGTGCAGATGGGCAAGAGAATGAACTGGGGAATCAGCCCGCACACAACTGCACGCGGGGTTTGGGTCACCCGCCGAAAATCCTCGATCCGCAGCTCCAGTGCCACCGAAAACACCATGGTGGCCAAGACCAGGCTCAAGATCATTTGTGGTGTGGTCATGCATTCATCCTTGAGAAAAGTATAGACAGCCGACACACCCTGAGGACAAAGGGTTTACACGCAGCGCCATCGAGCGCTTGTCAGTTCCAGACAAGCCCATCCGCTACAATAAGGCCTTATGTTTCACACCTGCATGTCCTCCTGGAATCCTTCCAACACCGCCTTGGTGTTTGCTGGCGCGCGTGTGACTTCCACCAAAACGACGACCATTAAGGGCTGATCCAGTCTGGTTCGTCGTGCGCCCACCCGGCCAGACGAGCCGGGCAAACAGTCTGGTCTGACACTGTTTTTAAAAACTGAAAGGGCGTAGAAATGAGCAAGTTGGTAGGTTTGGTTGGCTGGCGCGGCATGGTCGGATCGGTCTTGATGGACCGCATGGTCCAGGAAAAAGACTTTGACCTGATCGAGCCCTTGTTCTTCTCCACATCGAATTCGGGCGGCCAAGCCCCGGCGATGGCCAAGAACGAAACTACGCTGCAAGACGCCTTCAACATCGAGCAGCTCAAGCGCTGCGAGATCATCATCACGGCCCAGGGCGGCGACTACACCTCGGAAGTCTTCCCCAAGCTGCGCGCAGCCGGCTGGAATGGCCACTGGATCGACGCGGCTTCGACCCTGCGCATGCAACAAGACGCGGTCATCATTCTGGACCCGGTCAACATGCCGGTGATCCAGAACGCGCTGACCCAGGGCGGCAAAAACTGGGTGGGCGGCAACTGCACGGTGTCTTGCATGCTGATGGGCGTGGGCGCTTTGTACAAAGCCGGGCTCGTTGAGTGGATGAGCACCCAGACCTACCAGGCCGCATCGGGCGGCGGTGCACAGCACATGCGCGAACTGCTGACCCAGTACGGCACTTTGAATGCCGAAGTCAAAGCCCTGCTGGACGACCCCAAGAGCGCCATCCTCGAAATCGACCGCCAGGTGATCGCCAAGCAACGCACCTTGTCGGCTGCCGAAACCGCCAACTTTGGCGTTCCTCTGGGCGGCTCGCTGATCCCCTGGATCGACAAGGACCTCGGCAATGGCATGTCCAAGGAAGAATGGAAAGGCATGGCCGAAACCAACAAAATTTTGGGCATGGGTGAAGGCTTTGGCTCTGCGGCCATCCCCGTCGACGGTTTCTGCGTGCGGGTGGGGGCGATGCGCTGCCACAGCCAGGCCCTGACCTTCAAGCTGAAAAAGGACGTGCCATTGGCCGACATCGAGGCCATGATCGCCGCCGACAACGCCTGGGTCAAGCTGGTGCCCAACACGCGCGAAGCCACCCTCCAGCACCTGACCCCGGTGGCCGTGACCGGCACCATGACCATTCCCGTGGGCCGCGTGCGCAAGCTGGCCATGGGCCCCGAGTATGTCGGCGCCTTCACCATCGGTGACCAGTTGCTGTGGGGCGCGGCCGAGCCGCTGCGCCGCATGCTGCGCATCTTGCTGGACGCTTGATGCGCAGCCTGCCCCCGTGCCTGTCTGCCTGAACACGCCGATGCGAAAAACCCACGCTGTCGCACCCGACGGGGGGCCTGCGTGAGACTCGCACTGGGGGTGAGCTACGTCGGCACAGCCTACCAGGGCTGGCAAAGCCAAGCCACGGGCCTGACCATCCAGGACAAACTGGAACAAGCCCTGGCGCAGTTTGGTGACGTGCCCCGTGTCAGCACCTTGTGCGCGGGGCGCACCGATGCCGGCGTGCATGGCCTCAACCAGGTGGTGCACTTTGACACCGCGCTGGTGCGCGACACCCACGCCTGGGTGCGCGGCACCAACCGCTTCTTGCCCCCAGACATCGCCGTGCAATGGGCAAAGGTCGTGCCCGACAGCTTCCATTGCCGCGCCAGCGCCACCGGCAGACGCTACACCTATGTGGTGCTCGACTCCGCCGTGCGCCCCAGCCTGGAGGCCGGCCGGGTCGGCTGGGTGTACCGGCCACTGGCCGAAGACCCCATGCGCGAAGCCAGCCAGCACCTGCTGGGTGAACACGATTTTTCCTCGTTTCGGGCCAGCAGCTGCCAAGCCCTGTCGCCTGTCAAAACCCTGCGGCACATCCGCATCAGCCGGCATGGGGCTTATTGGCGCTTCGAATTTGAGGGCAACGCCTTTTTGCACCACATGATCCGCAACATCATGGGCTGCCTGGTGACGATCGGCCAGGGCCAACAGCCCCCCGACTGGCTGCATGAGGTGCTGCAGGCGCGCAGCCGCGATGCGGCGGCGCCCACCTTTTCGCCCGACGGCCTGTACTTTGCGGGCCCCATTTATGGGCCAGAATGGGGTCTGCCGACGACCACGCCGGCTTTTGATTGGTTGCCATGAACACCCCGACCCGCACCCGCATCAAAATGTGTGGCTTCACCCGCGAGGCGGACGTGCTGGCCGCCTGCGCCTTGGGCGCCGACGCCATCGGTTTTGTGCTGTACCCGCCCAGCCCGCGCCACGTCAGCCTGGAACGTGCGGCCGAGCTGGCGCGCCTGCTGCCCGCCTTTGTCACACCCGTGCTGCTGTTTGTCAACGAGACGCCCGAGCGCATCCAGGCCGCTTGCGCGGCAGTGCCCGGCGCCTTGCTGCAGTTCCACGGCGATGAACCGGCCGACTTTTGCGCGGCCATGACCCAAGTCACCGGCCGTCCACACCTGAAGGCGGCCCGAATCCCCCTGTCCGAAGTCCATGACTTCGACTTGCTAGAATTTGCCCAGATCCACCACGCAGCCCAAGCCCTCTTGCTCGACGCCCATGTCGACGGATACGGCGGGGGCGGAAAAACTTTCCATTGGTCACGCCTGCCACCAAACGTCAATGCTCACCTCGTTTTGTCTGGTGGACTCACACCTGCAAACGTGGGCGATGGCATGCGGGCGCTGCGCCAGCACGGCCTGTCTTTGGCCGTTGATGTGAGCTCGGGCATCGAAGCAGGCAAGGGCCTGAAAGATGCCGAGAAAATGCGGCAGTTTGTTCAGGCGGTGCGCACCGCCGACAACGCCCCACCCCTCTGAATCCAGCCCCCGCCTCGTTCGAGCCATCTGGGCAGCCCACAAGCTGCTGCCCGCTCCGAACGGAGCCCACCGAGAGAGCACCATGTTTGATTACCAGCAACCCGACGTCAAAGGCCATTTCGGCATGTATGGCGGCAGTTTTGTCAGTGAAACCCTGACCCACGCCATCAATGAGCTGAAAGAGGCCTACGCGAAATACCAGCACGACCCGGCCTTCATCGCCGAATTCAAGTCCGAGCTGGCGCACTTTGTGGGCCGCCCCTCGCCCGTCTACCACGCGGCCCGCATGAGCCGTGAAATGGGCGGGGCGCAGATTTTCTTGAAGCGCGAAGACCTCAACCACACCGGCGCCCACAAGATCAACAACACCATCGGCCAGGCCATGCTCGCCAAGCGCATGGGCAAGCCGCGCATCATTGCCGAGACCGGTGCGGGCCAGCACGGCGTGGCCACCGCCACCATCTGTGCCCGCTATGGACTGGAATGCGTGGTCTACATGGGCGCCGAAGACGTCAAACGCCAAAGCCCCAATGTCTACCGCATGAAGCTCCTGGGGGCGACCGTGGTGCCCGTCGAGTCGGGCAGCAAGACACTCAAGGACGCCCTCAACGAAGCCATGCGCGACTGGGTGGCGAATGTGGACAACACCTTCTACATCATCGGCACCGTGGCCGGCCCGCACCCCTACCCCATGATGGTGCGCGACTTCCAGAGCGTGATCGGCCAGGAGTGCCTCGCGCAAATGCCCGAGATGTTCAAGACACTGCAGATGGCCGAGCAGCAGCCCGACGCGGTGATCGCCTGTGTGGGCGGTGGCAGCAACGCCATGGGCATCTTCTACCCCTACATCCCGCACGAGAAAACACGCCTGATCGGCGTGGAAGCAGCCGGCGAAGGCCTGGACACGGACAAACACTCGGCCTCGCTGCAGCTGGGCAGCCCCGGTGTGCTGCATGGCAACCGCACCTACATCCTGCAAGACGAGAACGGCCAGATCACCGAGACGCACAGCGTGAGCGCCGGTCTGGACTACCCCGGCGTGGGCCCTGAGCATGCGTTCCTGAAGGACATCGGTCGCGCCGAGTACGTGGGCATCACCGACAAGGAAGCGCTCGACGCCTTCCACTACCTGTGCCGCACCGAGGGCATCATCCCTGCCTTGGAGTCCAGCCACGCGGTGGCCTACGCCATGAAGCTGGCCAAAACCATGCGCCCGGACCAAAGCATCCTGGTCAACCTGTCCGGCCGTGGCGACAAGGACATCGGCACCGTGGCCGACCTGTCGAACGCCGATTTCTATTGCCGCCCCAGCTGCCAGGGCCAATCGGTCAAAGGTGGCGAGCAAACCGTGAACTTTGTGAAGTGAGCAGCCCCATGAGCCGCATCGACGCCACCCTTTCCGCCTTGAAGGCCCAAGGCCGCAAAGCCCTGATCCCCTATGTCACAGCAGGTTTCCCCCTGGCCGACAGCACCGTGTCCCTGATGCACGCCATGGCCGCCGCCGGGGCCGACATCATCGAGCTGGGGGTGCCGTTTTCCGACCCCTCGGCCGACGGCCCCGTCATCCAGAAAGCCGGCGACAAAGCCCTGGCTTTGGGCATTGGCACCGTGCAGGTGCTGGCCATGGTGCGCGAATTCCGCCAGACCAACCCGCACACCCCGGTGGTGCTGATGGGCTATGCCAACCCGGTCGAGCGCTACGACCAGAAGCACGGCGCGGACAGCTTCATCCGCGACGCCGCGGCCGCCGGCGTGGACGGTGTGCTGATCGTCGACTACCCGCCCGAAGAATGTGTGGAATTTGCCGCCAAGCTGCGCGCCCACAGCATGGACCTGATCTTTTTGCTGGCCCCCACCAGCACCGACGAGCGCATGCGGCAAGTGGCCCAGGTGGCCAGTGGCTATGTGTATTACGTGTCGCTCAAGGGTGTGACCGGTTCAGGCGCCCTCGACACCGACGCGGTCGAGGCCATGCTGCCGCGCATCCGCCAGCATGTCAGCGTGCCCGTGGGCGTGGGCTTTGGCATCCGCGATGCGGCCACTGCCCAGGCCATCGGCCGCGTGGCCGATGCCGTGGTCATTGGCTCGCGCCTGATCCAGCTCATCGACGCGGCCCCCAGCGGTCAGGTCGATGCCGTGGCCTCGGACTTTTTGCGTGGCATCCGCCAGGCCCTGGACGCTTGATCCAAGCGGCCAAAGTTTCAAGGATAATTCGGCGCACAAGGAGATCACCCCATGAGTTGGCTTGAAAAACTGCTCCCGCCCAAGATTCAGCACACCGACCCGGCCGAACGCCGCACGGTGCCCGAAGGCTTGTGGGTCAAGTGCCCCAGCTGCGAGACGGTGCTCTACAAAACCGACCTGGAAGAAAACCAGAATGTCTGCCCCGGCTGCGCGCACCACCTGCGCATCGGTGCCCGCGCCCGGCTGAACGCCTTTCTGGACGGTGAAGGCCGCTATGAAATTGGCCAGGAAGTGCTGCCGGTGGACGGCCTGAAGTTCAAGGACAGCCGCAAATACCCCGAGCGCCTGAAAGAGGCCATGGACAACACCGGCGAAACCGATGCCCTGGTGGTCATGGGCGGTGCGGTGCACAGCATCAACCTGGTGGCCGCCTGCTTCGAATTCGATTTCATGGGCGGCTCGATGGGCTCGGTGGTGGGCGAGCGCTTTGTGCGCGGCGTGGAGACCGCGATCGCGCAAAAAGTGCCTTTTGTGTGTTTCACGGCCACAGGGGGTGCCCGCATGCAGGAAGGGCTGCTGTCCCTCATGCAAATGGCCAAGACCAACGCCGCCTTGACCCGCCTGGCCAAAAAAGGGCTGCCCTACATCAGCGTGCTGACCGACCCGACCATGGGCGGCGTGTCAGCCGGTTTTGCCTTTTTGGGCGATGTGGTGATTGCCGAGCCCAAAGCCCTGATCGGCTTTGCCGGGCCCCGCGTGATCGAGAGCACGGTGCGTGTGACCTTGCCCGAAGGCTTCCAGCGAGCCGAGTTTTTGCAGGCCAAGGGCGCGGTGGACTTCATTTGCGACCGCCGCGAACTGCGCAAAACCATCGCCAGCACCCTGGCCATGCTGCAGCGCCAGCCTGCCGATGCGGTGAGCTGAGGCCAGCTTCAGCGCAGACCTGGCATTTGCAGGTTCATCAGCAGCAGGCTCAGCACCTGCAGGGCCACCAGCAGCACCAGCGGGGACAAGTCTACGCCGCCGATGAGCGGCACCCAACGCCGAAAAGGTCGCAAAACCGGTTCGGCCAAACGCGCGACCAGCTCGTACACCGGCGAGCCAGGGTTGATCCAGGACATCAGCGCATACACCAGCACCAGGGCGCTCAGGCCTGAGACCACCAGCTGCAGCAGGCTCAGCACGCTGTACCAGGGCAACAACACCCAAGGCGCTGTGGCCCCCGAAAGGGTCCACAACACACCCACCTGTGCCAATTTGATCAGCCAAGCCCCCACCAGGCTGGACAGGTCCCAGGTGGACCAGGCCGGGATCACTTTGCGCAAGGGCAGCACCAGCCAGTCGGTCAGGGCAAACACAAACCGCCCCATGGGCTGGTGAAAGGAAATGCGCTGGCGCTGCATCACCAGGCGCAGCAAACAGGTGCCCGCCAGCAAGCCCGCCACCACATCCAACACCAAGCTGATCATCTGGAACCACATCGCTTTGTCTCCTGCTCGTGCGATGATACCCAGATGCCCGATCGCGACGCCTCATCCCCATCCGCCTTGACCGAATTGCCGCTTTTCCCACTGGGCACGGTGCTGTTTCCCGGGGCTTTGTTGCCCCTGCAACTGTTTGAATTGCGTTACCTGCAGATGATCGGCGAGTGCGAACGCCAGGGCACAGGCTTTGGCGTGGTCACGCTGACCCAAGGCCGCGAAGTGCACCAGCCCGGCGCGGTGGCCGAACGGTTTGAGCCCGTGGGCACCCGGGTGCAGATCGAACGGATCGAGCGGCCCCAGCCCGGACTGGTCATGGTCTGGTGCCGGGGCGTGGACAAGTTCCACATCGACGCCACCCAGCAGCGCAGCGACGGCCTCTGGCTGGGTCGGGTGCAAACCCTGCCACCTGAGCCCGCCGTGCAAGTGCCTCCCGACCTGCAGCACCTGTCGACGCAAATGCTGCAAGCCTTGACCCAGCTGAGCGCCCAGCCCAGCGTGGTGCCGCACTGGCCCGAGGCCTGGCGGCTGCAGGACTGCAGCTGGCTGTCCCACCGCTGGGGCGAACTGCTGCCCCTGCCCTTGCAGATGAAATACCGCCTGTTTGCCCTGCAAGAGCCGCTGCTGCGGCTGGAGCTGGTGGGCGACATGGTGGCCCCTGCCGGCGAGCAACCGCCCGCAAACTCTTAAAATAGCGGGTTTTGCGCTCGCGCGCAGCCCACAACCCCGGATCGGGCGGCCCCACTGCGCGCCGCGGTCCCCAATGCACCTTGCCATGTCCGACACGACTGCCCCCGCCGCTCCCGCTACCCCCGCCGCTTTGGCACAGGATGAAAACCAGTTGATCGCCGAGCGCCGCGACAAGCTCAAGGCCATGCGCCAGGCCCAAGCCGAGGGCAAGGGTGTGGCGTTTCCCAACGACTTCAAGCCCGAGCACCATGCGGCCAACCTGCACCAGGCCCATGGCGAAAAAACTGCGGAAGAACTCAGCGGTGAAGGCGTGGCCAAAACCATGGCCAAGGTCGCTGGCCGCATGATGCTCAAGCGGGTGATGGGCAAGGCCAGCTTCGCCACCTTGCAAGACGGCACCGGCCGCATCCAGGTCTATGTGACCCGCGACGATGTGGGCGAAGACCTGTACGCCCTCTTCAAACACTGGGACCTGGGCGACATCGTGGGCGTGGAAGGCCACTTGTTCAAGACCCGCACCGGCGAGCTGTCGATCCATGCCAC
>JAIXXW010000173.1 GCA_027490555.1 Comamonadaceae bacterium
ACGGTGGCCACCCCCAGCGCGACCGAAATCGTGATCAAGGGTGCAGACCGTCAACGTGTTGGCCAAATCGCCGCTGAGATCCGTGCTGTTCGTCCTCCCGAGCCTTACAAGGGCAAGGGCATCCGCTATTCGGATGAGAAGATCACGATCAAAGAGACCAAGAAGAAATAAGGAGCTGCACCATGTTGACCAAGAAAGAGCAGCGTCTGCGTCGTGCACGTCAAACCCGCATCCGCATTGCCCAGCAAGGCGTGGCCCGTTTGACCGTGAACCGCACCAATTTGCACATCTATGCCAGCGTGATTTCTGGTTGTGGCACCAAAGTGCTGGCCACCGCGTCCACTGCCGAAGCCGAAGTGCGTGCTTCCCTGGGCGCAGCGGGCAAGGGCGGCAACGCCGCCGCCGCCTCCGTCATTGGCAAGCGCATTGCTGAAAAAGCCAAGGCTGCGGGCATCGAGAAGGTGGCCTTCGACCGCGCAGGTTTCGCATACCACGGCCGCGTCAAGGCTTTGGCCGAAGCGGCCCGTGAAGCAGGTCTGCAGTTCTAACCGGATCGGAGTTACAAATGGCTAAATTTACAGCAAAACCGCAGAGCGACGGTCCTGAAGACGGTCTGCGCGAAAAGATGATCGCGGTCAACCGCGTGACCAAAGTGGTCAAGGGCGGCCGCATTCTCGGTTTCGCAGCTTTGACCGTGGTCGGTGACGGCGATGGCAAGGTGGGCATGGGCAAGGGCAAATCGAAAGAAGTGCCAGCAGCCGTGCAAAAAGCGATGGAAGAAGCCCGTCGCAACCTGTCCAAGGTGCACCTCAAAAACGGCACCATCCACCATGCGGTGAATGGTCACCACGGCGCGGCCCGCGTCATGATGGCGCCAGCCCCCAAGGGCACCGGCATCATCGCCGGCGGTCCCATGCGTGCGGTGTTCGAAGTCGTCGGCATCACCGACATCGTGGCCAAGAGCCATGGCTCGTCCAACCCCTACAACATGGTTCGTGCGACCTTGGACGCTTTGTCCAACTGCACCACGGCCTCCAATGTGGCTGCCAAGCGTGGCAAGTCGGTTGAAGAGCTGTTTGGCTGAACCGGAGATTCTCGATGACGACACAAGCAACAGTGAAAGTCCAACTGGTTCGCAGCCCGATTGGCACCAAAGTCTCCCACCGCGCCACCGTGCGTGGTCTGGGTCTGCGCAAGCTGAACTCTGTGAGTGAGTTGCAAGACACGCCCGCAGTGCGCGGCATGATCAACAAGATCAGTTACCTGGTCAAAGTTCTCTGAGAGGCCCATGATGGAACTCAACAGCATCAAGCCCGCAGAAGGCTCCAAGCACGCCGCACGCCGCGTGGGCCGTGGCATCGGTTCGGGCCTGGGCAAAACCGCCGGCCGTGGCCACAAAGGTCAGAAATCCCGTTCGGGCGGCTACCACAAGGTGGGCTTCGAAGGCGGTCAAATGCCTTTGCAGCGTCGCCTGCCCAAGCGTGGCTTCAAATCCCAAAGCCTCAAGTACAACGCCGAAATCACCCTCACGACCTTGTCGCGTCTGGACCTGGCGGAAGTCGACGTTTTGACCTTGAAGCAAGCCGGTCTCGTCAGCCAGTTGGCCAAAGTGGTCAAAGTGGTCAACACAGGTGAATTGTCCAAGGCGGTCAAACTGACAGGCATTGGCGCAACAGCCGGTGCCAAGGCGGCCATCGAGGCGGCCGGTGGTTCGGTGGCCTGATCCTTTCCTGAACGAGATCCACAGTGGCAACCATCGCGAATCAGACAGCCAAAGCAGGCAAGTTCGGCGACCTGCGTCGCCGGCTTTTCTTCCTGCTGTTGGCGCTGGTGGTGTACCGCATCGGGGCGCACATCCCGGTGCCCGGCATCGACCCTGACCAGCTCAAGCAGCTGTTCAACGGTCAGCAAGGCGGCATCCTGAGTCTGTTTAACATGTTCTCGGGCGGCGCCCTGTCCCGCTTCACGGTGTTTGCGCTGGGCATCATGCCCTACATCTCGGCGTCCATCGTGATGCAGTTGATGACCTACGTGGTGCCCACCTTCGAGCAGATGAAAAAGGAAGGCGAGGCGGGCCGTCGCAAGATCACGCAGTACACCCGCTTTGGTGCCTTGGGCCTGGCCATTTTCCAGTCCTTTGGCATTGCCGTGGCCCTGGAAGCCTCGGCAGGCTTGGTCATCAACCCGGGCATGGGCTTTCGCATGACCGCGGTGGTCAGCCTGACGGCCGGCGCCATGTTCCTGATGTGGCTGGGCGAGCAAATCACCGAGCGTGGTTTGGGCAATGGCATCTCGATCCTGATTTTTGCGGGCATTGCGGCCGGACTGCCCAGTGCCATGGGTGGTCTTTTCGAGCTGGTCCGCACCGGCGCCATGAACCCGCTGATCTCTTTGCTGATCGTGGTGGTGGTGGCTTTGGTCACCTACTTTGTGGTTTTTGTCGAAAGAGGCCAGCGCAAAATCCTGGTCAATTACGCGCGGCGCCAAGTGGGCAACAAGGTGTATGGGGGTCAGTCCTCCCATCTGCCGCTGAAGTTGAACATGGCCGGTGTGATTCCCCCGATTTTCGCGTCCTCGATCATCTTGTTGCCTGCCACCCTGATCGGTTGGTTCAGTTCTGGCTCTTCCGAGAGTGCGGTGGTCCGCTTCTTCAAGGATGTGGCCAGTGCGCTGGCGCCAGGGCAGCCGGTTTATGTGATGTTTTACGCGGCAGCGATCATTTTCTTCTGCTTTTTTTACACCGCTTTGGTGTTCAACAGCCGTGAAACAGCCGACAACCTGAAGAAAAGCGGTGCCTTCATTCCGGGCATCCGTCCAGGTGACCAGACCGCCAAGTACGTGGACAAAATTTTGTTGCGTTTGACGGCTGTGGGGGCGGTTTACATCACATTCGTGTGCTTGCTGCCCGAGTTTTTGATTCTGAAATACAATGTTCCGTTTTATTTTGGCGGAACCTCTTTGTTGATCATTGTGGTTGTGACCATGGATTTCATGGCGCAAGTGCAAAACTACATGATGTCTCAACAGTACGATTCGCTCCTGAAAAAAGCGAGCTTCAAGTCGTGATTGCACGAGGCGTGACGTTGGACAGTGGGGTGGGCCGTTTGGGCGCACCCAACCCCGGTTTTGGCCCGCTCTGAAGAGTGCGGGTGTGGATAGGTTTTAGGAGAGAACCATGAGAGTTTCTGCTTCGGTGAAAAAAATTTGCCGTAACTGCAAGGTCATTCGCCGCAAAGGCGTTGTTCGTGTGATCTGTACCGATCCA
>JAIXXW010000095.1 GCA_027490555.1 Comamonadaceae bacterium
ATGGACACTTTCTACCCCTTCGATCCGTCGCTGCGCTACAACAATGCCGAAGCCCTGGTGCGCCACGAGCTCGATCACCGCCCCTTCGTGCAGGACGGTGTCCTGATGGTGGCGCTGGCCGATCTGCGAAAAATCTATGCACCCTTCATGAGCTTCACGGTGGATGCGGCAAACCAGCGTTTCACGGTGCAGCACCATTTCTTCAAAAAGCGCGTGGCGGCAGGCTCGGGCTCACGCGCACCGACCATCGAGTACACCAAGATCGCCTGGCAGGGCAGCTACGCCCTGGGCAGCACCGCCGCCACATCCACCTCGGTGACCCACGCCATGGTGACCGACCGCAACCTGATCGACAAGGCTGCGGTGGCGAGCAGCACCGCGCCCACCGCCACAACGCTTGCCCTTGCACCCGTGCAGCGCAACGGCCGCATTTACGTACCGCTGGCCAGTTTCATGCGCACGCTGGGCAAAACCATCACCGACGACAGCGCGGGCAGCGGTTTCCTGGCGGTCAGCCACATCGGGCCGCAGGACACATCCGATGACCTGTTCAATCCGAACTATGTCAACCGCGGTTTGCCCAACACGCCCATCACGCCGGCGCGACTGAAGACGATGAATGGGCTGCTCGACGGCTCGATCACCCGCGGCAACCTCTGGTTCTCCATGTACCTGGGCGACTTGAAGGTGTTCAGCGGCAAGACCGATGCGAACGGGCAGGACATCCCGACGACCGCTGAAGTCGACCGTATCGTGCCATATCGCCTGTATGTGCCGGCGCGCTACAACCCGGGGCAGCCCTCGAGGTTCACCTTCAACCTGCACGGCGCCACCGGCAACGAGAATGCGCCCTTTGAAAGACCCAACGACCACCTGAAAAACCATCCTTCGGCCCTCGGCCTGAACAGTCTCGAGGCCTATGCCGACCACTACAACTACATCATCCTGTCACCCAATGGCTGGACGCGTAACCCGGTGTGGGGCAGTGGCCCTGGCGAGCAGATCATGCTGTCCTCGCTGGAACAGGCTCGGCAGCGTTACAACATCGACCCCCAGCGCATGTTCATGTTCGGCAACTCGGCGGGCGGCGCGGGTGCCATGTTTTTCGCGCTGCGCCACGGCCATCTGTTCAAGGCCATGGCCCCCACAGCCCCCGGCGGCGCCAAGCCCTGGGCGGCCGACCTGAATGACCGCATCCTCGACATGCCAATGCTCATGTCGTGCTTCGCCGCCGATGTGACCGTGTTCTACGCGGGCAACCCCAGAAACTCCTGCCAGACTTGGTACGCCGAGAACCTGCGCGGCCGGATGCGCAACCTGACCGGGATCACGGTCGAAAACGGTCACCACTCCTACGGTCCGGCCTCGCTCTACCAGATCACGTTTGAACATTTCGAGCGCGCACTCGATCCGACGCCAGCCCGGACCGTGGACGCGGTGCGGGTGGCCGCCGGACGCAGCAGCGCGGTGGTGAGCAGCGGGGGCAGGAGCACGAACGTGGCCCTGGCCACCGCACCGGTCAACCGCAATGGCACGCTGGTGATGGCGCTGAACGATTTGTCACGGATTTACGGCGAGAAGGATTTCCGTGTCTACGACGTGCACGCCTACAACCAGCAACTGGCCGACATGGTGTCGGTCAAAACCGTGCTGTACAACAAGCTGTCGGTGAACATCCGACCCGGTGAACGCTTCTTGCGGGTGGGCGGCACCGTCCACCCCGGCGACATCGTCGACGCCAAGACCCGCGTTGCAGCCGACGATCCGCGCATCGACCGGCGCCAGCTGTCGGTGCCGGCACAGCTCGTGAACGGCAAGGTCCTGGTGCCCGTGGTCGAATTCATGCAACTGTTTGGCCAGGTGGTCACCGTGGAATGACACCCTGCGGACCCCGCAGGGCAAACCTGCTGCGTCCACCGGACTCAGCGAACGCAGGCGTAACTGGCCGCCAACTCCCGGTCCCCCGACTGGTAGCGGGCCACCAAGGGGTAGGGGCACAGCGGACGGGTGCGCGTGGCGGGCCAGGAGCTGGGCAGGTCGGGGTTGGCACCGCCGGGGTTGCCAGGGCCCCGCGAGGCGGCCACGATGCGGTCAGGCGCACGGCCAAATTCCACCCAGTCGACCAAGGCACTCAGCGCATCGAACTGGTCCGTGGCCGGTCCCCCACGGGAGTGCCCCATGCCCGGTACTGGGAAGAAGCGGGCAAAACTGCTGGCCTTGCCCCCATGGTGGGCATCCAGCGCCCGGTACCAGGCTGCGGTGTCGTCGATCGAGAAGATCGGATCGGACGTGCCGTGCACCACCAGAATCTTGCCGCCACGGTCGCGCAAGGCGTTCAGGCGGGTGGCGTTGGGTGGCGACATGAAAGAAATGGCGCTTTCGGTGTAAAGCTTGTCCGTGGCGAAGATCTTGGGGGCCTCTTTCTCCAGGTCAAAGTTGAGCGCAAATGTGGCTGTGCGCGAGGGGTCTTTGGCCATGGCCAGGTCAGACGATGGTGGTGTGGAGAATATGAAGCCTACCGAGACCGGGTTGCGCGCGGTGCGCACCGAGTTGCGGAATTTCCACTCGCCCCAGCCCGGGTGCGCGATGCCGGGGTCAAAAGGAAAACCGGCGTAAAACAGCTCACCGTTGGCCCACTTCACCGGTGCGTACACGGCGGCGACCACGGCTTTTTGGGTGGCCGTCAGGCAGCTGCCATCGCGCGGTCCGGCACAGGTGGGCACATCGCGGGCGATGTCGAAGGCCGTGCGACAAGCCTCGGTGTCCTGCACCAGACCGTCCACAGCGCCGTCCAGCGCATCGCAGCGCGCCAGGATGGCGTTGGCAAT
>JAIXXW010000169.1 GCA_027490555.1 Comamonadaceae bacterium
CCGTCCAGGTCGATCAGGGTGCGGTCCAGAAAGGCCTGCTCGGAGGCGTCCAAGCCCAGCACGGCCTCGCTGATTTCGGTGTTGATGTGCTCGACGGCCTTGAGCACGCCTTTGCCCAGGTAACGGCCCTTGTCGCCATCGCGCAGCTCGATGGCTTCGCGGCTGCCGGTGGACGCGCCCGAGGGCACGGCGGCGCGGCCCATCACGCCCGATTCCAGCAGCACGTCGCATTCGACGGTGGGGTTGCCACGGCTGTCCAGGATCTCACGGCCGACGATGTCTACGATTGCACTCATTTGGGGACTCTCTCAGATTGAAAATAAAAAACGGGGGGCCGCTGTCAGGCCGTTCAAAGACCTTCGACCACGACCATGCGCATGATGGCCGCACCGGCGCGGGCCTCGCGGGCCTTGAGGTACTCGGGGACCTCATAGAAGGCTTTGGCGGCTTCAAAAGTCGGGAACTTCAAAATCACGATGCGTTCGGGTGTCCAGTCGCCCTCCAGCACTTCCAGTTTGCCGCCACGCACACAGACTTCGGCGCCCGTGGCCTGCATGGCTGCGGTGGACCACTTTTTGTACTCTTCGTATTGAACAGGGTTGGTCACCTGGACATTGGCGATGATGTATGCGCTCATGTGAAGTTGTTCTCCAGAAAAGGATTCTTTTTGGTGACCTGGTCGAGTTGCACCAGGGTTTCCAACAGGGCTTTCATCTGGCCCAAAGGCACCGCATTGGGGCCATCGGACCAGGCCTCGGCAGGCTTGGGGTGCGTTTCCATGAAGAGTCCGGCCACGCCCGCTGCGACGCCGGCGCGGGCCAGCACAGGCACCATCTCTCGGGCGCCGCCACTGCTGGTGCCTTGGCCGCCTGGTTTTTGCACCGAATGGGTCACATCGAACACCACCGGGGCGCCAGTCTTGCGCATTTCGGCCAGGCTGCTCATGTCGGCCACCAGGTTGTTGTAGCCAAAGCTCACGCCGCGCTCGCAGGCCAGGAAGTTGTCTTCATTCAGACCGGCTTCGCGCGCCGCGCTGCGGGCCTTGTCGATCACATTCTTCATGTCCCAGGGGGCCAGAAACTGCCCCTTTTTGATGTTCACCGGCTTGCCCGACTGGGCCACGGCCCGGATGAAGTCGGTCTGGCGGCACAAAAAGGCTGGGGTTTGCAACACATCGACCACGCTGGCCACGGTTTTGACCTGCGATTCGTCGTGTACATCGGTGAGGATCGGCACGCCAATCTGGCGGCGCACCTCGTCCAGGATTTTCAGCCCTGCGTCGATGCCCACACCCCGCAGGGTGGTGCCCGAAGAGCGGTTGGCCTTGTCGAACGAGCCTTTGTAGATGAGCGGGATGCCCAGGCCCACGCAGGCTTCTTTCAGGCGGCCGGCCACCTCGACGGACATCTCCAGACCTTCGATGGAGCAGGTGCCTGCGATCAGGAAAAAGGGTTGGTCCAGGCCAACGTCAAATCCGCAGAGTTTCATGGGGTGTCCTTGGGGCGTGTGTTTCAGGCGGCGGCCTTGTGCGCCATGGCCGCCTTGACAAAGGCGTTGAACAGCGGATGGCCATCCCAGGGGGTGGATTTGAATTCGGGGTGGAACTGCACACCCACATACCAGGGGTGAACCGACTGGGGCAACTCCACGATTTCGGTCAATTGCTCGCGCTGGGTCAGGGCCGAGATCACCAGGCCGGCCTTGCGCAGCTCGTCCAGGTAGTTCACATTGGCTTCGTAGCGGTGGCGGTGCCGCTCGGTCACCACATCGCCGTAGATCTGGTGCGCCAGCGTGCCCTTGGCCACATCGGAACTTTGCGCGCCCAGGCGCATGGTGCCGCCCAGGTCCGAGTTGGCATCGCGCACCTGGATCGAGCCGTCGGCGTCTTTCCACTCGTTGATCAGGGCGATCACGGGGTAGGGTGTTTCTGGTTCGAACTCGGTGCTGTTGGCGTCCTTCATGCCGGCCACATGGCGGGCATATTCGATGGTCGCGACCTGCATGCCCAGACAGATGCCCAGGTAAGGCACTTTGTGGGTGCGGGCGAACTGGGCGGTTTCGATTTTGCCCTCGACGCCGCGCTTGCCAAAACCGCCGGGCACCAGCACGCCGTCGTATTTGGCCAGGCTGGCCACGGTGTCCGGGGTGATGGTTTCGGAATCGATGTGCTCGATCTTGACGCGCACATGGTTGCGCATGCCGGCATGGCGCAGGGCTTCGTTCACCGATTTGTAGCTGTCGGACAATTCCACGTATTTGCCCACCATGGCAATCGTCACTTCGCCCTGAGGGTGTTCGGTGGCGTGGACCAGGTCGTCCCAGCGCTTGAGATTGGCCGGCTGGGTGTTCAGTCGCAGCTTGTCGCAGATCAGGCCATCGAGGCCTTGTTCGTGCAACACGCGGGGCACCTTGTAGATGGTGTCCACATCGGGCATCGAGATCACGCCCCAGCCTTGCACATTGGTGAACAGCGAAATCTTGTCGCGCTCGTCGTCCGGGATGTAACGGTCTGCGCGGCACAGCAGTGCATCGGGCTGGATACCGATCTCGCGCAGTTTCTGCACCGTGTGCTGGGTGGGCTTGGTTTTGAGTTCACCGGCCGTGGCAATCCAGGGCAGGTAAGTCAGGTGCACAAAGGCGGTGTTGTTGGGCCCCAGGCGCAGGCTGAGCTGGCGCACGGCCTCCAAAAAGGGCAGCGATTCGATGTCGCCCACCGTTCCGCCGATCTCGACGATGGCCACATCGACGGCTTCGGGGGTGCCGTAGCCAGCGCCGCGCTTGACGAAGTCCTGGATTTCGTTGGTCACATGGGGGATGACCTGCACCGTCTTGCCCAGGTAGTCGCCTCGGCGCTCTTTTTCGAGCACGCTTTTGTAGATCTGACCGGTGGTGAAGTTGTTGGCTTTCTTCATCCGTGTGTTGATGAAGCGCTCGTAGTGGCCCAGGTCCAGGTCGGTTTCCGCGCCGTCATCGG
Source organism: Comamonadaceae bacterium (assembly GCA_027490555.1). Classification (GTDB taxonomy): domain Bacteria; phylum Pseudomonadota; class Gammaproteobacteria; order Burkholderiales; family Burkholderiaceae_C; genus Limnohabitans_A. Next base: position 2,975 of record JAIXXW010000169.1, read on the forward strand.
TCACAAACACCTCGCCGTGCTGGATCGGCGACATGGTGCCGGGATCCACGTTGAGGTAGGGGTCAAGCTTGATGAGGGTGACAGACAGGCCGCGCGATTCGAGGATGGCGGCAAGCGAGGCGGAGGCGATTCCCTTGCCCAGGGAAGACACCACACCGCCAGTGACGAAGACGAATTTGGTCATGTCCAGAACGGGAGACAACAACTCCCGGTAGGTGGAAATCGTGATTATAGACAGTCGGGTTCTGGCTCCGACCGGTCAAGTGCTGATTCTTGTGGCTTGCTGTGTGTGGTGGGGTTCCGCCCCGGGGTGTGGGCTGAGCCGTCGGGCCACCGACCACTCTGCTACATTCCCGGGCATGAGCACATTGGCTGGAAAACACATTGTTCTGGGTTTGTCGGGCGGCATCGCGGCTTTCAAGTCGGCTGAGCTTTGCCGCTCCCTGGTCAAGGCGGGTGTCACCGTGCAGGTGGTGATGACCGAGGCGGCCGAGCAATTCATGACCGCGGTGACCATGCAGGCGCTGTCGGGCAGGCCGGTGTACACCTCCCAGTGGGACCCCCGTGAAGCCAACAACATGGCCCACATCAACCTGAGCCGCGAGGCCGATGCGATTGTGGTGGCCCCGGCCAGTGCCGACTTCATGTCCAAGCTCTTGCACGGCGGCGCCGATGAATTGCTCAGCCTCATGTGCCTGGCCCGCCCGATCAACAAGGTCCCCTTGATTGTGGCGCCCGCCATGAACCGTGAGATGTGGTCCAACCCGGCCACCCGGCGCAATGTGGCGCAACTCCAGGCCGACGGCATCCATGTGCTGGACGTGGGCCAGGGGGACCAGGCCTGTGGCGAAACGGGTGACGGGCGCATGCTCGAAGCTGAAGAGATCCTGGAAGAACTCGAAGCTTTTTTCACGCCCAAGGTGCTGGCCGGCCGCAGTGTCTTGGTCACGGCGGGACCCACCTACGAAGCCATCGACCCGGTTCGCGGCATCACCAACTTGTCCAGCGGCAAGATGGGCTTTTCGATCGCCCGGGCTGCGCGCATGGCCGGGGCCCAGGTGACTTTGGTGGCGGGGCCGGTGAGCTTGCCCACGCCCCGGGGCGTGACGCGCGTGAACGTGCGTTCGGCCCGCGACATGCTGCAGGCTGTGCAAGCCCATCTGCCCAGCCACGGGGTGTTTGTGGCCACCGCGGCGGTGGCCGACTGGCGCCCGGCCAACGCGGCGGACCAGAAGATCAAAAAGGACGGCTCTGGGCAGACGCCTGAGCTCGGTTTTGTGGAGAACCCCGACATCTTGGCCACAGTGGCCCAGACGCCTGCCGCGAAAAAGGGCGATCTCTTTTGCGTGGGCTTTGCCGCCGAGAGCCATGATCTGCAGGCGCATGCCACGGCCAAGCGCCTGCGCAAACAAGTGCCCCTTTTGGTGGGCAATATTGGACCTGCCACCTTCGGCCAAGACGACAATGCCTTGCTGCTGGTGGACGAAACGGGCGTCCGCGAGTTGCCTCCTGCCAGCAAAAAGGTGTTGGCTTCACTGCTTATTCAAGACATTGCCCAACGATTGGGCACCACACCCTCATGACCATGGACATCGACCTCAAGATCCTGGATGCGCGCATCGCCGCGCACATGCCCAGCTATGCCACCCCCGGCAGCGCAGGTTTGGACCTGCGCGCCTGCCTGGATGCGCCGCTGACGCTGCCCCCCAACGACTGGCAGCTGGTGCCCACCGGCATGGCCATCCACCTCAAGGACCCGGCTTATGCGGCCATGCTGCTGCCCCGCTCTGGCCTGGGGCACAAGCACGGCATCGTGCTGGGCAATCTGGTGGGGTTGATCGACAGCGATTACCAGGGTCAGCTCATGGTCAGCTGCTGGAACCGCAGCGATGTGACCTTCACCATCGAGCCCCTGGAGCGCATCGCGCAGATGGTCATCGTTCCGGTGGTGCAGGCGCGTTTCAAGGTGGTGAGTGAGTTTGGCGCCGTCACCCAACGCGGCGAGGGCGGTTACGGCTCCACCGGCCAGACCTGAGCTGCCGGCAGGGGGCTGTTGGGCGTCAGTGCAAAGTGGGACCGGTCGCCTGACCGGCATCCCCCACTTCGATCTTGAAGAACCCTGTGCCGCAACTGCCGCTGCCCACTTCGGCTTCGGTCGGCTCGCGCACCGATGCCACTTGGAGGTGCAGCCGCAGTGAAATGCCCGACAGCGGGTGATTGCCGTCGAGCACCACGTGCTCGGGGTAAATGTCGGTCACGGTGTACAGCACGTGGCGAGGGGCGTCCGGATGGCATCCATCGGGCAG
>JAIXXW010000200.1 GCA_027490555.1 Comamonadaceae bacterium
TGCGGGCTTCAGTCGATGCCCGCACTCCAGCGGTCGTTCCAGTTGCGATCGATCTGACGGCGGTCGCGCTTGGTGGGGCGGCCCTGCTCGATGCTGAGGGCAGGCTCCCGGGCCAGGCGGTGTTGCTCGGCGGCTTTTTGGCGCGCCTCGATGCTTTCAGCCGTTTCGGCATAGAGCAACTGCGCCACCGGGGCCGGGCCGCGCACGCCGCTCAGGCCCAGCACCTGCACCGTGCGCAGCACAGCGCCTTGCCGCAGCTGCACGGTGTCGCCCACTTTGACTTCTTTGGAGGGTTTGGCGTCCTGGCCATTGACCTGCACGCGGTTCTTGCCAATCTCGTCGCAGGCGATGCTGCGGGTTTTGTAAAAACGTGCCGCCCACAGCCATTTGTCGATGCGCAAGGCGTTCATCCGGCCCCCGCAAACAGGGCCGATTGCGGGCTCAAGCCCTCGCGCACATGGGGGTAGCGCAAGCGCAGCCTGAGCTCGCGCTTCATGCGGGTGTTGTCGATGCGCCTGGACTCGCTCATGAAGCTCAGCAGCATCAGGGGCAGCGCGGTGTGCGCGTCGTGGCGTGAAATGCGCGGCGGCTTGGGCAAACCGAACAGGTCTGCGGCCAGGTCGAAGTAATCGCCCATTTTCAGGTCGGTGTCATCGGTGACGTTGACCACGCGCTGGGGCTGGCCGCGCCACAGCGCGGCGGTGCAGGCGCGCGCCAGGTCGTTGGCATGGATGTGGTTGGTGTAGACGTCTTCCTTGCTCACCAGCACCGGCGTGCCTTTGAGCAAACGCTCGCGGGGGGTGCCGCCTTCGCGGTCGGGCGCGTAGATGCCGGGGATGCGCAGGATGCTCACCCGCACGCCACTGCGGCCCAGAAAACGCATCAGGTTTTCCGCATCCACCCGGCGCTGGGCGCGCGGCGTGTGGGGGTTCACGGTGCGCGTTTCGTCCACCCGCTGGCCCTTGCAGTCGCCATACACGCCGGTGGTGGAGCCGTAGACCAGGGCTTGGGGCAGGGTGCGCAAACGCAGGGCCTGCACCAGGGCCAGGCTGCGGGGGTCGCGGTCGGAGGCGCCTTGCCGGTCGGTGGGCGGTGGGGCCAGGTGGATCACCCGGTGGGCCAGGCCGGCCAGGCGTTTGAGGCTGGCCGCGTCGTCGAGGTTGCCGACCAGGGGCGTGATGCCGCAGGCGCGCAGCAGGCGCACGCGCTCGGGCGAGGAGGTCAGCGCCAGCAGGCGCACGCGTTGGCTGGTCGGGGCGCCCAGTTGGCCTGCGGTGCGCAGCCCCACATCGCCACAGCCCACGATCAGGACACGCTGGCGGCGAAAGCGGGCAGGCAGTGCGCCCAGAGGGGTTTGGTTTGAGGGCAAAATCAGGGGTTCCGGGTCGAATTCACACCCTCTAGGATACCCAAAAGATGAGCTTTCAAATTTCCGTGCAGCCCAGCGGCCGCAGCTTCAGCGCCGACGACAACGAAACCCTGCTGGCCGCTGGCATCCGCCAGGGCATTGGCCTGCCCTATGGTTGCAAGGACGGCGCTTGCGGCTCGTGCAAGTGCAAAAAAATCTCGGGTACGGTGGTGCATGGCCCGCACCAGCCGAAAGCCCTGAGCGATGCCGAAGAAGCCCAGGGCCTGGTGCTGACCTGCTGCGCCGTGGCGCAAAGCGATGTGGTGCTCGAATCCAAGCAGGTGACCGCCGAAGGCGGCCTGCCCGTCAAGAAGATGCCGGTGCGCGTGGTCAGCCTGGACAAAAAATCGCACGATGTGATCGTGCTGAAACTGCAACTGCCCGCCAACGACGTGATGAAGTTCCACGCCGGTCAGTACATCGAGTTTTTGCTGCGCGACGGCTCCCGCCGCAGCTACAGCATGGCCAATGCGCCGCACACCCTCGATGTGGCCCCGCCCATGGTGGAACTGCACATCCGCCACATGCCCGGTGGCAAGTTCACCGACCCGGTGTTCAGCACCATGAAGGAAAAGGACATCCTGCGCGCCGAAGGCCCCTACGGCAGTTTTTACCTGCGCGAGGACAGCGACAAGCCCATGGTGCTGCTGGCCTCGGGCACCGGCTTTGCGCCGATCAAGGCGCTGATCGAGCACATGCAGCACCGGGGCATCACCCGCCCGGCCACGCTGTATTGGGGCGGCCGCCGTCCGGCCGATCTGTACATGGCCGACTGGATCGAGGCGCGCCTGGCCGAGATGCCCCACCTGCGCTATGTGCCCGTGGTCTCGAACGCCGAGGCCGAGGACGCGTGGACGGGCCGCACTGGCTTTGTGCACCAGGCCGTGCTGCAGGATTTGCCCGACCTGTCGGGCCACCAAGTCTATGCCTGCGGCGCACCCATCGTGGTGGAATCGGCCCGGCGGGACTACGTGGCGCTGGGCCATCTGCCCGAGGAAGAGTTTTTTGCCGACTCGTTCACCTCCGAGGCGGACAAGGCACAGGCTTGATGTTGAAATACCGGATGTGAAGGAGCCCCCCATGTTGATCACCCGCCGCCAACTGGCCACCGCTGCCCTGGCCTTCAGCGCGCCCGCCTGGGCTCAGGCCAGGCCGATCCGCCTCATCGTGCCTTATGCGGCCGGTGGGCCGATCGATGTCACCGCACGCACCCTGGCCGAACGGGTGAAAGACAGCCTGGGCACCGTGATCATCGAGAACCGGCCCGGTGCCGGTGGCAATCTGGGGGCCGACCTGGTGGCCAAAGCCGCGCCCGATGGCCTGACCATTGGCATCGCGGCCACCGCCACGCACGCCATCAACCCCTGGCTGTTCAGCAAGATGCCTTACGACGCCAGCCGCGACTTTGCGCCGATCACGCAGATGCTGCGGGTGCCCAATGTGCTGGTGATGAACGCCGAGACCGCGCAACGCCTGAAGATCAACACCTTGGCCGATCTGGTGGCTTATGCCAAAGCCAACCCTGCCAAGCTGAACTTCGGATCGGGCGGCAACGGCAGCGCCGGTCACCTGGCCGGAGAAATGTTCAAGCGGGCTGCCGGGATTTTTGCGGTCCACATCCCTTACAACGGCGGCAACCCCGCCCAGCTGGCCTTGCTGTCGGGTCAGGTCGACTTCAACTTTGACAACCTGGCCACGGCCGCCGCCAACATCAAGGCCGGCAAACTCAAAGCCCTGGCCGTGACCACCGGGCAGCGCAGCAGCGCCCTGCCCGAGATCGCCTCGATGTCCGAGACGCTGAAGGATTTCGAGATCGACACCTGGTGGGGTTTGGTGGCACCGGCGGCCACACCGCGCGATGTGGTGGACCGGCTGAACAAGGCCTTTGTCGCGGCCTTGCAATCGCCCGAGACCAAAACACGCTTTGCCCAGCTGCTGGCCGAGCCGGTGGGCAACACGCCCGAACAGTTTGGCGCCTTCATGAAGAAAGAGCTGGCGCGCTACGAGAGCGTGGTCAAGGCCAGTGGCGCCAAGGTCGACTGAGCGCCCCCAGGCCCCGGCCTGGCCGGCCCGGCGTGGGCTGCGCAGCGGGGGCTTCACTCGCCCAGGTAGGCGGCCCGCACCTTGGGGTCTTGCAGCATGTCCTGGCCGACGCCGGTCATGGTGATCAGGCCCGACTCCATCACATAGCCGCGATCGGCGATCGACAAAGCGCGGCTGGCATTTTGCTCGACCAGCAGCACCGTCACGCCTTGGGCGTACACATCCCGCACCACCTCGAAAATCTTGTCGACCATGATCGGCGACAGGCCCATGGAGGGCTCGTCCAGCAGCAAGACCTTGGGGCGGCTCATCAGGGCGCGGGCCATGGCCAGCATCTGCTGCTCGCCACCGGACATGGTGCCCGCCAGCTGGCTCTTGCGCTCGCGCAGCCGCGGGAAGATGGTGAACATTTTTTCGATGTCATCGGCAATGCCCGCCGTGTCTTGCCGGATGTAGGCGCCCATCTGCAGGTTTTCGGTGATGGTCATGCGGGTGAACACCCCACGGCCTTCGGGCACCATGGCCAGGCCCTGTTTGACCAGGTCCCAGGGGCCCTGGCCCTGGATGCTTTGGCCCATGTACTGGATGTCCCCGCCCTGCAAGGGCAGTGTGCCGGTGATGGCGTTCATGGTGGTGGTCTTGCCCGCGCCGTTGGAGCCGATCAAGGTCACCAGCTCGCCTTCGCGCACGTCCAGGCTCACGCCCTTGACCGCCTGGATGCCGCCGTAGCCGACTTTCAGGTCTTTGACGCTCAACAGAACTTCGGCCATCTCAGTGCCCTCCTGTGCCCAGATAGGCTTCAATCACTTTGTCGTTCTTCTGCACTTCGGCGGGCGTGCCTTCGGCGATCTGCTTGCCGTAGTCGAGCACCGTCACGCGGTCACACAGGCCCATGACCAGCTTGACGTCGTGCTCGATCAGCAAGATGGTGCGGTTGTCCTGGCGGATCTGGTCGATCAGGGCGCGCAGCTGCACTTTTTCGGTGGCGTTCATGCCAGCAGCTGGTTCGTCCAGCGCGATCAGTTGCGGGTCGGTGGCCAGGGCGCGGGCGATCTCCAGCCGCCGCTGGTCGCCGTAAGACAGGGTGCGGGCCTTGTAGTCGGCGTATTTGCCGATGCCCACATAGTCCAAGAGCTCTTGCGCGCGCTGGGCAATGGCGGCCTCTTCGGCCTTGAAGCCCGGGGTGCGGAAAATCGCGCCCAGCAAGCCCGAATGCGTGCGCACATGGCGGCCCACCATCACGTTCTCGAGTGCCGTCATCTCGGCAAACAGGCGGATGTTCTGAAAGGTGCGGGCGATGCCGGCTTTGGCCACCTCGTGCACCGCGGTGGGCTGGTAGGGCTGCCCGGCCAATTCGAAGGTGCCGCTGTCGGGCGTGTACAGCCCGGTGATCACATTGAAGAACGTGGTCTTGCCGGCGCCGTTGGGGCCGATCAGGCCATAGACCTGACCGCGCTGGATGGTGATGCCGACATCGGAGAGGGCCTGCAAACCGCCGAAACGTTTGGAGATGCCCGAGACCCTGAGCACGGTGTCCTGATTGGCTGTGGGGTTCATGGTTGGCTGCCTCATTTCGTCTTGAGCGATCGGCCATGCTCGGGCGCAGGCCACAGCCCGCGAGGGCGCATCAACATGATCACGATCATGGCCAGGGCCACCAGCAGCTGGCGCAAGATGGCGGCGTCAAGCCGACCGTCGGTCATCTCTTGCAAGGGGCCGGCCACATAGCGCAGCACTTCGGGCAAAGCCGACAGCAAGATGGCGCCCAGGATCACGCCCGGCAAATAGCCCAGCCCGCCCAGCACCACCATGGCCACGATCATCACCGACTCCATCAGGCTGAAGGATTCGGGCGAGATGAAGCCCTGGAAACCGGCAAACATGGCCCCGGAGACGCCCCCGAAAGTGGCCCCCATGCCAAAGGCCAGCAGCTTGAGGTTGCGCGTGTTCAGGCCCATCGCCTTGGCCGCGACCTCGTCTTCCCGGATGGCCATCCAGGCGCGACCGATGCGCGAGACCTCCAAACGGTGCGAGACCAGGATCGTCACCAGCACCAGGCTGAGGAACAGGTAGTAGTAGAGCGTGACCGAGGCGATTTCAAAGTCGCCGATCATCAGCTTTTTGCCCAGGTTAACACCAAAGATCGAAATCGGGTCGATCTGGGTCAGGCCCTTGGGGCCGTTGGTGATGTTGACCGGGTGGTCCAGGTTGTTCAGGAAGATGCGGATGATCTCGCCAAAGCCCAGCGTCACGATGGCCAGGTAATCCCCGCGCAATTTGAGCGTGGGCGCCCCCAGCAGCATGCCGAACAA
>JAIXXW010000056.1 GCA_027490555.1 Comamonadaceae bacterium
GGTTGTCGGTGTCGCCCAAGGCCACACTGTGGTGGTCGCTGTTGCAACGCATGAAGGCCATGATGCCGGTGCGATCGGACAAGGAAAAATCCAGTGCTTCTTCCATGAAGGCGCGCGTGAGCTCGACGTGAGGGCTGTTGAGCACCACATGGGCCAGGCGCACGGGCATATCGGGCGCATCGATGGGCTCCAGCAACCGATCGCCATGCACCAGGCGGAAGACGCGACCATCCGGATCGGCCAACGTGACCGCTTGCCCCCCGCCTGGCTCGCCCACATCGCTGGTGGCCCTCAGCACCCGACCGCCTGCGGCCTCGGTCCTTTGCATGGCCAGCGCCAGCGCCTCCAGGCTGCGCGCCCGGAGCGTCACATCCAGTATCCGGGCATCGCCAGGCGACTGGTGCAGGGCCAGCAGATGGTGATCGCGGCCTGCGCCGCGAAAGTACAAGGCATCGGGTGTGCGTTCCACCACCTGCAACTGCCAGGTGCGTGTGAAAAAGGCTTCGGCCAATGACAAGTCAGGCACCGTCAACGCAATGCTGCGCAAAGATGCAACCAATGAAGAGGCGTGGGTCATGGCAAGGCTCTCAAACTGTGGTGGGCAAACCCAGAAACCTCAGGCCGTTTGTCTGAATGAGTTGTTGGGTCACGCGGGGATCGAAGCCGGCTTGGACGATGCGTTGCACGGGTCGCGCTTCATGAAAATTGAAGGGGTAATCGGTGCCGATCATCAACTGCGTGTCGCCGAAAAGCTGCACCAGATGCTGCAAAGTGGGCATGTCGAACACCAGGCTGTCGAAATAAAAAGAGCGGGCTTGTTCGGTGGGCGAGCGCTCCACGCGCTCGCGCAGCGCCGGGAACACGGACATGGCCTGTTCGAGTCTGGGCAACAACATGGCCAGCGTGCCGCCCCCGTGGCTGAAGGCGATGCGCAAAGTGGGATGGCGCAGCATCAAATTGCCGGTCAGGGCCGAAGCGGCGGCCAGACCCACATCGGTGGGGTAAGCCAAGACCTGCTGCAAGGCCGCAGGACCGACCAGGCGGTCCATGCCTGTGGGCCGCAAGGCATGGACAAAAACCGCCAGCCCCATGGCCGCGCAGGCTTCAAAGAAAGGGTCGAGCCGCGCATCCCCGATGGGCACACCGTTGATGTTGCTGCCGATTTCCACCCCCGCAAAGCCCAGGCGGTTCTTCAGGTGATCCAGCTCCTTCAGGGCCAGGTCCATGTCCTGCAAAGGCACCGCCCCCAGGCCGACCAGCGCACCGGAGGACTCGGACACCATCAGCGCGATTTGTTCATTGAGGTACCGCACCAACTGGGCGCCGTCTTGCGCAGGCAGCCAATACGAGAGCAACTCGGGCATCGGTGAGATGGCCTGCATTCCCAAGCCCATCTCATTGAAATCCGCCAGGCGTTTGCTGGGCGACCAGCATTTGTCGGACACGGTGCGGTAATTCTTGCCATCGATCATCACCTGCCGGTGGCATGCGTGTGCCGGCGCCATGGCCGGCCAACCCCCAGGCGCCGTGCCGCCCAAATAGGCTGGGAAATCGTGGGGGATGACGTGCGCATGCACATCCACACCGCAGTTGCACGTCCAAGCGCTGTGCATTTTCAGCCTGCCCCCTGCCCTGTCAGGCCATCGCCCCAGTCAAAGCGCTCATGTGCATTCTCCATGGGTGACCCTGTTGTGATGCATGCCACTTTAGAGGCTGCGAGTTAATTCATCCAGACAATTATTCGAATAGCTAGAATTTGTCTGATGAATATTTCAGCCATTGATTTGAACCTGCTGGTGGCTTTCCATGCCATGCTGGAACACCGCAATGTGACCCGCGCTGGCGAAGCCATCGGGCTGAGCCAACCGGCCATGAGTTCGGCTGTGCGCCGCCTGCGGCTGTTGTTTGAAGACCCGCTGTTCATCCGTGCTGGCCTGGAGATGAAACCCACCCCCCGGGCCTTGCAGTTGGACATGGCGATACGGCAAGTCATCCAGACCGTTCAATCCGAGATCCTGCAGCCTGCCCGCTTTGATGCGCGCTCGTCCACACGCACGTTCACTTTGCTGATGCCCGACATCGCTGAGGCCAACTTCCTGCCACGCCTGTTGGCCCTGCTGGCCCAAGAAGCCCCCCATCTGAAGATGCGCACCCTGGCGATGCAGCGGCATGCGGCCGCCGAGAGCCTGGAATCGGGGGCAGCTGACTTGGCCATCGGCTACTTTCCAGATTTGAAGAAAGCCGGCTTTTACCAACAACAGTTGATACGCTCCCCGCACGTGACCCTGGTGCGGAAAAACCACCCCGACATGGGTGAGCGAATGAGCCTGGAACAATTCATGGCCGCCTCGCATGTGGTGGTCAAACCGCAAGGCCGAGAACATGTGTTTGAAAAGCACCTGCAGCAGCAAGGCATCCAGCGCCGCGTGGTGCTTGAAATCTCCAACTTCCTGAGTCTGTTGCCGATCATCGAGTCGAGTGACCTGGTCGCCACCGTGCCACAGGACCTGGCCGATTTTTGCGTGCAGCATGGTCAGGTCCGTGCCATGGCCACGCCTGTGAAAGCCCCTGTGATCGATGTGCAGCTGCACTGGCACCAGCGCCTGCAAAAAGACCCAGGCCACGCCTGGCTTCGCAGCGCCATCCACCGGCTGTTCTCCAACCCCTGAATGGGCCCCGCACCACCCTGGGGGCCGGACCCTGGTGCGGGCCCATGGGTATGATGGGTCTGACCTTGGCCACGCACGGGATGCCCACAGGCGAAGAGACAGGATCGCCTGGCTGAACCCCATTCAATGGCACTCGCGGCTGTTTATTGAACCCACTCTTCGAAGGATCACATGAAATTTGGAGATTTTGTCAAAGTCAAATCGCTGTCCACCCCCCAAAATTTCATCGAAAACCTGGAGCGACTGGGTTTGCCCATGCCATGCGAGACCGTTCTGGAGTCGGGAGACAGCGCCACCATGGCCCAGCCCCTGACGGTTTCCGGACTGCGCATCGGCAACCGTTACGCGATTCACCCGATGGAGGGCTGGGATGGCCAAGCCGATGGCAACCCGTCAGACAACACCCACCGCCGGTGGCGACTTTTTGGTCAATCCGGTGCCAAACTGATCTGGGGCGGAGAGGCCGTCGCAGTGCGTCACGATGGACGTGCCAACCCCAGGCAATTGGTCATGAGCGCGCACACACAAGCGGGCATCGCTCAACTGCGCGAGGGCCTGGTGCAGGCCCACCGCGACAGCATGGGCAGCGACAAAGATCTGGTGATGGGTTTGCAACTCACGCACTCTGGCCGTTTTTGCAAGCCCCATCTGGACACGCGCATGGAGCCACGGGTGCTCTACCAGCACCCCTTGCTGGACGGACGCTTTGGCCCAAAAGAAAACATCGTCATGCTGTCTGACGGTGACATCCACCAGTTGATCGATGACTATGTTCTGGCTGCCAAGCGCGCCTGGGCGTGTGGTTTTCAATTTGTCGACCTCAAACACTGCCACGGCTATTTGGGACACGAATTCCTGTCGGCCAAAACGCGCGAGGGTGAGTTCGGTGGATCGATGCACAACCGCACCCGTTTCATCCGTGAATTGGCCAAAGGCATCCGGGCAGAGGTGCCCGGCATGGTGCTGGGCGTGAGGTTGTCGGCCGTGGATTTTCTGCCCTACCGACCCGACCCCAAGCTGTCAGACGACCACACCCTGGGCCCGGGCATCCCGGTCGATCACGCCCACGCCCTGCCCTACCGCTATGGTTTTGGCATCGACGAGCGCAACCCCATGTTGTCCGCCCTGGACGAAACCGTGGAGTTCCTCCACGTCCTGGCCTCGCTGGACATTTCACTGGTCAACGTGACGGTGGGCAGCCCTTACTACACCCCGCACGTCACCCGCCCGGCCCTGTACCCCCCCTCCGACGGATACCAGCCGCCGGAAGACCCGCTGATCGGTGTGATGCGCCACCTGGACATCGTGCGGGAGCTGAAAAAAATCTTCCCGGCCATGGCTTTTGTGGGCAGCGGCTACACCTACTTGCAGGAATTTTTGCCCTACGTTGCTCAGGCGGCGGTCAAACAAGGCTGGACCGATTTCGTGGGACTGGGCCGCATGGTTCTGGCTTACCCCGAATTGCCGGCCGATGTCTTGGCCGGACGGGACCTGCAGCGCAAACGGCTGTGCCGCACTTTCAGCGATTGCACGACGGCCCCCCGCAACGGATTGGTGTCGGGCTGCTACCCCTTGGATGCGCATTACAAGAAGTCGCCTCAGATGGCCGTCCTGACGCAGTTCAAAAAAGCCGCCAAGTTGTCCTAGGGTATGTCCCAGTCCACGTCGGCGTGATTTCAATTGACGCACCCCACACAGGCTCTTATAAAGAAACAACCAAAACCAGCAGGTCTGTGCGCCAGCTGTCAGATTTAACAAAAGGCAATCGTGGCCCCTGCCACCGCCCCCTCTGGAGTTGACATGCCCATTTCTCGCCGAGCCGCCCTGTGGACCTTGACTTGCTCTGCAGCGCTGACACCCTGGATGTCGCACGCACAAGGCAGCTACCCCAACAAACCCATCCGGGTCATCGTGCCTTTTGCGGCTGGCAGCACCACGGACATCATTGCCCGGGCCATCTCGGACAAAATGAGCCAAAGCATGGGACAAGCGCTGGTGATCGATAACCGTGCGGGCGCCAGCGGAACCATAGGCCAGCAAGCGGTGGCCAGCGCCGCGCCAGATGGTTACACCATCATGGTGCACTCCTCCTCGCACACCGTCAGCCCATCGACCTTTGCCAAATTGCCGTTTGACACCTTGAACGACTTTGCAGGCGTCACCACCATTTCCAGCACGCCCAATGTGCTGGTCATGTCACCCTCCAAAAACATCAAAACGCTGCAAGAACTGCTGGCTGCGGCACGCGCCAAACCAGGGGGAATGAATTTCGCGTCTGCAGGTCAAGGCAGCGCGACCCATCTGAATGCCGAGAAATTCAAATTGGCGGCCAAGATCGAGGCCACCAACATCCCGTTCAAAGGCTCCGGTGAGGCCGTGACCGAGGTCATGGCTGGACGTGTAGATTACTATTTTTCACCCATCGCGCCCGTGATCGGACAAATCCGAAGCGGCCAATTGCTGGCCCTGGCGGTCGGCTCGTCCAAGCGTGCCAGTGCTTTGCCCCAGGTGCCCACCACCGCCGAAGCGGGTGTGCCCGGATCGGAGTTCAACTTCTGGATTGGCATGATGGTGCCCAGCAAAACGCCCAAAGACATTGTCAACCGCTTGAACGAAGAAGTCATCAAGGCGCTGGCCACACCCGAAGTCAAGGAACGCTTTGTCACCTTGGGGGCAGACGCCTGGACCATGCGTCCTGAACAATTCGATGCCTACATCCGGGATGAAATCAAGAGCAACGCGGTGCTGGTCAAAGCCGCAGGCCTGTCGCCTGCGCCTTGATGCCCTCGGGGACTGCACAGCGCTGAAGCGGCCCATTTCATCCGACCTGTGCGGCATCCCCCTGGCCCCAGCAGGGTTGGTGGAATTTTCCACGCCATTGACAAGGTGAACCTGTGTCTCTCAGTTTGAAGCTTCCCCAGGCCACAGGTGGCATCGAACACTACAGCCTGGTCGGCCGTGCAGCGGCGCGCACCGCAGCCGCCGGGCCCTTCAACCGGGTGGTCTACTCCGCTGCGCATGTGGTGGCCGACCCGCTGGCCACGACCGATCCATGGCACCACGCTGCGCTGGATTGGGACGCCACCCTCCAGTACCGACGTCACCTGTGGTCATTGGGCCTGGGTGTCGCGGAGGCCATGGACACCGCCCAACGCGGCATGGGCCTGGACTGGCCCACTTCGCTGGCCTTGATCCGCCGCACCCTGGAGGCGGCCAAGGATGTGCCAGGCGCGCGGGTGGCCTCGGGCTGCGGAACGGACCATCTGGTGCTGGACGATGTCAAGACCCTTGACGACGTCATCGCAGCCTACGAAGAACAACTGGAAGCCATTGAGGCGCTGGGCGGACAACTGATCGTCATGGCCAGCAGAGCCCTGGCACGGGTCGCGCAGGGCCCGGCAGACTATGAGCGGGTCTACGACCGGATTTTGCGCCAGGTGAGGCAACCCGTCATCCTCCACTGGCTGGGCGACATGTTCGACCCTGCCTTGTCCGGCTATTGGGGCACGGACGATACCGAGCAGGCCATGGACACCGTGCTGGGCATCCTGCAGGCCCACGCGTCCAAGGTGGATGGCATCAAGATCTCCTTGCTCGACAAGGACAAGGAAATCGCCATGCGACGGCGTCTGCCCTCCGGCGTGCGCATGTACACCGGGGATGATTTCAATTACGCCGAGTTGATCGCTGGCGATGGTATCGGGGCCGAGGCGATGAACCAGCACAGCGACGCCCTGTTGGGCATCTTCGATGCCATCGCGCCCGCCGCCAGTGCTGCCCTGTCCGCCCTGGCACAAGGCCAACTGGACACCTTTCACGCCATCCTGGGGCCCACGGTCCCCCTGTCACGCCATGTCTTTTCTGCGCCCACCCGCTACTACAAGACCGGCATTGTCTTCATGGCCTGGCTCAATGGACACCAACAGCATTTCAGCATGGTGGGGGGTCAACAGAGTTCGCGCTCGATCCTGCACCTGGCTGAGCTGTTCCGCTTGGCCGATGCAGCCCATCTTCTGGACGATCCGGAATTGGCCACCCGCAGGATGACATGTCTGATGGCCCTGCATGGCGTGGAATGAGCACCCCGGCTCGACCAGCAGTCGCCGTCCATCAGAACCCCAAGGCGGATCACCGGCCCCATGCCCGTCAAAAAAACCACTGACCGAAAATTCAACTCACCCAGGAAAGACATGCCAAAAATCAAATCGCTTCTTCAGCCGAAACACTGGCCGATGGCCTTGCTGCTGGGGGCTGCATCCCTGCTCATGCCCTTGACCGCCGCTGCCCAAACCGCTGCCAGCTACCCGCAAAAACCGATCAAGATTCTGGTCGGCTTTTCGCCTGGGGGCGTTCCAGACATCATCGCTCGTGTTCTGGCACCCCGATTCACAGAAACCTGGAAGCAGGCGGTCGTGGTTGAAAACAGATTGGGCGCAGGCAGCAACATTGCTGCGCAAGCGGTGGCCAATGCACCGGCCGATGGCTACACCTTGTTGTCGGTGTCGTCTGCCCATGCCATCTCGCCCGCCATCTATGCAAAGCTGCCCTACGATGCCTCCAAGGATTTTTCTGGCATCACCTTGACAGCCACAGGGCCTGCTCTGGTGATCGTGTCACCCGAGCTCCCAGTGAACAACATGCGGGAGTTCATCGCCCTGGCGAAAAGCAAACCCGGGCAATTCAATTATTCATCGGCCGGCATTGGCAGTGGTTCGCAGTTCGCCGCGGAGTTGCTCAAATCACAGGCCGGCATTCAACTGACCCACATCCCATTCAAAGGCATTCCAGAGGCCCTGACAGACACCATGGCTGGACGGACACATGTGTTCATCGCCCCCTATGCCAGTGCGATCAACCTGGTGCGGGAAGGCAAAGCCAAAGCCATTGCCGTCACCAGCACACAACGCATGCCCGATTTGCCCCAGATGCCCACGGTTGCCGAATCCGGATTGCCGGGCTACAAGTGGATTTTCTGGTACGGTCTCATGGCTCCTGCCAACACCCCCAAAGACATCGTTTCAAAAATTCAAGCCGAAACGGTCCAGGCCCTCAAACAGCCTTCGGTCACGCAACGCTTCACCACCTTGGGCATTGAGCCTGTCACCAACTCCCCTGAAGCGTTCGATCAATTGATCCGGGATGAAATCCAACTCTTCAGAAAATTGGCCACCGATGCTGGCATCAAGGCAGACTGATCTATGCCATTTGTTCACGTCAATGGGATTGACCTCCACTACACCATCGATGGCACTGAAGGCCCCTGGATGTGCCTGTCGCACTCTTTGGCTTGCAATTTGACAGCCTGGGATGCACAAGTCGATTGGCTGAAAACAAAGTACCGGGTTTTGCGGTTCGACACGCGCGGGCATGGCCAATCCAGCGCCCCACCAGGTCCTTACACCTTGGACGAATTGGCCAGCGATGTCCATGGTTTGTTCCTTCATTTGGGAATAGAGCAGGCGCATTGGATGGGCATTTCCATGGGCGGCATGATCGGTCAGACCTACGCCCTCCAGCACCCGGGATTTTTTCAATCCCTGATCCTGGCCGATTCCACCAGCCGGCGTCCCCCGGATGCCGCCAAGATGTGGGGGCAACGGATCGAAGTGGCCCGTTCAGAAGGCATGCAGGGCCTCTTGGAAAGCACGCTGACGCGCTGGTTCACACAGGGCTTCAGGAACCGAAACCCGGCAGCAGTCCAACGCATCGGTCAGGGCATTCTGAATACCCCCGTGGAAGGTTTCATGGGCTGCTGCCACGCCATTTCCAAGATAGACCTGTTGGACAGATTGCATGAAATCCGTTGCCCCACGCTGATCCTTGTGGGTGAGCATGACCATGGCACCCCCCCTGAAATGTCGCGCCTGATGCATCAGAACATCACTGGATCACAGCTGGTCATCATTGCGGATGCCGCACACATCAGCAACATTGAGCAGGAAGATTTTTTCAATGCCACGGTCAAAGCATTTTTAAATGGCAATACCCCATTGCTGTCATAAAAATTCAGCACCGGCGCACCCGCATGCCCTGTCGCATCGGCTGGCGGGTGCTGGCCCTGAACGGGTCAGTCCCACGGAGCTGCGGTGAGCGACAGCCCCCCCGCACGCGGCATCCGCCAAGGGACATGGGTTCTGGCGGCGGCCACCGTGGTGAATCTGCCTTTCGGCACCGTGTATGCGTTTTCGGTCTTCCTCAAACCGATGGAAGCGCTGCTCGGCATTGGCCGGGCCGAGATGGCCATCGTCTTTTCCATGGCCTCGGTCTTCCTCACGGTCGGCATGCTGATGGGACCGGCGCTTTACCGCCGCTTTGCACCTGTGCCCCTGCTGCTGGTGTGCGGCGCACTGAGCGCCTCGGGTCTGCTGATCTGCGCCCTGGCTCAGGGCATCGCGCATGTGCTGTTGGGCTACGGCGTTTTCTTCGGGCTGGGCGGCGGGGTGGCTTTCATCATGATGCAGCAGGGTTTGAACCAGACCATCCAGCCGATGAGCGGGCTGGCGAACGGCTACGTGGTCAGCCTCTACCCCATGGGCGCCATGCTGGGCGCTCCGGTTTTTGGCTGGGCGATCGAGGCGTTTGGCCTGCGCGCCACCCTGGCGGGTCTTGCGCTCACAGTGCTGGTGTGCTGCGCCTTCGCCGCCATGCTCTGGCGCCAGGCCCAGGTCCGCATGCAGGACCCAGGCGCAAGTCCTGCTGACAGCGAGGCCCGCCACTGGGGCTTGTTCGCCCGCCTGTTTGTGGTCTTCTTTCTGGCAGCCTCGGCGGGTCTGATGGTGATGAGCCAGGCCGCCGGCATTTTGCAGGCCTATGGCGCGCAAAGTCTGTTTGCCCTGGGTGGCACCACCTTCATCACCGGCGCGATTGCTGCGGCACGCATTGGCGGCGGCTGGCTGATTGACCGTTTCGCCGTCCCTCACGTGGCCTGCATGGCCCACCTGATGGCCCTGTCGGGTTCGGGCCTGCTCTTGGCCTGGCCGGGACCGGGCATGGCGGTACTGTCCATGACGCTGATCGGCTGCGGTTATGGGTTCATTTCGGGTCTGACGGCAGGTGCCATTGCGCGCTACTGGCACCCCAATGCCTTTGGTCGGGTGGCTGGGCAGCTGTACATGGCCTGGTGCATCGCAGCCATCAGTCTGCCGGTGCTGGCAGGCTGGCTGTACGACCAGACCCAGGGCTATGACCTGGCCATGCGCATCGCCGCTGGCGTGAACCTGCTGGGCGCGCTGATGGCTTTGAGCTTGCCGGCGACTGCGCGATCACCGCTTCAAGCCCAGCCTCCACCGAGCGCGAAAGAGACCTGATGCCCATGCCCACCCTTTTTGTGTCCGCAGATGGCACATGCCAAGCCAAGGTCCATGGGTCGCGACCGAGATCGCCCAAAGGGTCCATCACGGGGGCATCGTGCGCGTGTGTTTGGGCATGGCGATTTGATTCTGCGCAAGACTTGGACTAGTATTTGTGAACGTTACGCCACCCTCAACGATGCATTGGTTTTGAGACTTGTCAAAGTGGATTTATTTTTTCTATTTGAATGAGTTCGAAATCATCAATAACCGTGACCCCAAAGGGCATCAGCATGGATCTCAGTCAAGCGATTGGTTTGCGTAACCAGCTCAGAAACAACAAAGTCATCATGGCCTACAACGGGGCCATTTCCGATGATTTGATGTTGACGCTGGCCGACTTGCTCAAAAGTCGCATGCTCGCCCAAGATGATCCCAAACGCTCCAAAACCATTTTTTCGGTTTTCATGGAAGGCGTTCAAAATCTGATCTGGCACGGTGGGGACAGTTCAGACACATCGGGCATGATTTTGATCACCCAAGACGCGGGGCAAGTCACCATCATGTGCGGCAACCGGATCGCTCAAAAAGACACCCTGGTGTTGAGAGATCGACTCCATCAAATCGTCAGTGCCGACAAGGAAACCCTGCGCCAGCTTTACCGTGAGGGCATGTCCAATTCGAACGCACATGAAGGGCCTGGGGCCGGCTTGGGACTGCTCGAAATCGCACGACGGTCCAGCCAACCGATCAGTTACGCCTTTGTGGATGTCGACCCAGAGACCGTCGATTTCATTTTGGCCGCGACCATTTAAGGACAAAGATCTTGCTCAACATTGCCGCCACCGACCGCACGCCCGAAATCATCCTGACTTTGCAACCAGCCAAACTGAGCATCAAGGGAGAGTCCTACCCCGAGGACGTCTCGGCCTTTTATGGCCAAGTCATCCAGGCGGTGAACA
>JAIXXW010000024.1 GCA_027490555.1 Comamonadaceae bacterium
CGGCCAGCGAGTTGCTGCGCGCGGACGAGACCGACCTGGTGTACTACCAGGTGACCGGCAGCATGGGCGAGCTGTTGAGTGGCGATCGTGAGCTGCCGCTGCCCAAACCCAATGAGCCCACAGGCCGCAGTTACGAGGTGCACATCCGCGACGACGAAATGCGCGGCCTGGAGGTGCGGGTGGCCTACACCTGGATACGTCTGGGTGCCGAGGGCCAACGGACGGCCCTGGTGCAGGTGGCCGAGACACGCGACAAACGCTCGGTGCTGGCCGCCGAAATCATCAAGGGTGTGATGTTGCCGCAGTTCGCTTTGTTGCCCCTGGTGGTGCTGCTGGTGTGGCTGGCGCTGGTGCGCGGCATCAAGCCCCTGTCGCAGCTGGAAGAGCGCATCCGGGCGCGCAAGCCCGATGACCTGAGCCCCTTGGACGACAAGGCCGTGCCGATGGAGGTGGCCCCGTTGGTGGTCTCGGTGAATGACCTGCTGGAGCGCCTGAAGGACTCCATCGTCACGCAAAAACGCTTTCTGGCCGACGCGGCCCACCAGCTCAAAACGCCATTGGCCGGTTTGCGCATGCAGGCCGATCTGGCCCAGCGCTCGGACTCCAGCGAGGAAGACTTGAAAAGGTCCTTGCAGCAGATTGGTCGCGCCAGCGTGCAGGCCACCCACACCGTCAACCAGCTGTTGTCACTGGCCCGTGCCGAAGGCGGCGGCACCCACATTCCCCAGCAGCGCTGCGACCTGCCTGCGCTGGCCCGCGAGGTCTTGCAGGACTGTCTGCCCAGGGCCATGGAAAAGGGCCTGGACCTGGGTTACGAAGGGGTGGCACCCGGCACCCCAGGGGCGCAGGTCCAAGGCAGCCTCACCTTGCTCAAGGAGATGCTGCGCAACCTGGTGGAAAACGCGGTGCTCTACACCCCCAGCACGCCCGAGCGCCAAGGCGTGATCACTGTGCGCACCCTGCTCGACCCGTACAGCAAGGTGCTGGTGTTGCAGGTGGAGGACAACGGACCGGGCATTGCGGTCCAAGACCGTGAGTTGGTCTTTCAGCCATTTTTCCGGGCGCTCGGCACCAATGTCGATGGCTCGGGCTTGGGCTTGCCCATCGTCAAGGAGATCGCGCAACAGCACGGCGCCGAGGTCAGGATCGACGCCACCAGTCCGAGTCAGGCCTGGCCGGGCGCGTGCTTCACCGTGCGGTTTGGCGCTGCCTGAGGGCCCGGCCGCTCAGGCAGGCGCTGCCATGTTGAGCTGCAAGCGCTCGCGGGCGATCACGCGCGCCACGGCCGGCTCCACCGCCACCTTGTGGTAGACAAAGTCCCGCAAGACGGGGTGTTCATCCGCGCCGATGCCGGCGATGGTGCCCCAGCGGAAAAAGGTCAGGCTGTAGGCATCCAGCGCCCCCGGCCGCTCGCCCCCCAACCAGGCCTGGCCCTGCTGTTGGGCGTGGGCCACGATCGCCTGCAACTCGCCCAACATGCCGCGGAACAGGCCGGTGTTGTAGGGTTTGAGCGCAGCCTGGACCTCGGGCAGGTCGGAAAACTTTTGCGGCATGAAGATGTGGGTGAAGGTGGGGTGCACCGTGTTGTTCATCCAGGCCAGGGTGGACAGCGCCTGGGCGCGCGCCATGGGCTCGGCCGGCAAGAAGCCCATTTGGGGAAACAGCTGGTCCAGGTGCAGCGTGATGGCCAGGATCTGCGTGATCGGTTGGCCGTCATGCACCAGCACGGGCACCTGCCCACGCGGGTTGATGCTTTTGTAGTCCGGGCTGTTTTGCTCGCCTTTGTGCAGTTTGACCATGCAGGGTTCGAATTCGGCGCCACTGAGTTCCAGCAGCACATGGGGCACAAACGAACAGGCGCCGGGCGCGAAATAGAGTTTCAAGCTCATGTCGGATTGTCCTTGCATGGGGTCATCGGGGTGCTGTCGGCTCGGCCGTGGCCGGTGCAGCGGGTGTGGCGTCGGTGGCCGTGGTGGCCGTGTTGGCGGTGCTGGCTGTGGGGACAGCAGGCACGGGCACCGCGGCTTCGGGCCGCAGTTGCTGTGTCAGGCGTTCGGGTTCACGGTGGTCCGCAGGGGCCCAGCCCCAGGTGGCCAAAGCCCCCCATTGCCATGCCAGGCCGGCGGCGTTCAACAGCAGCAAAAGGCCTACCCAGTATTTCAACATCGTCCAGGGTCCAGTCAGGTGAAGGGTCGCACGCTGATGTCGGCGCTGAGGATGTCCTGCACGCCTTGCGCGGTCTGCAATCGTAGCGCACCCACCGCGCTGACGCCCAGGGCCAGGCCTTGCAGGCCATCGCTGGTGTGCACCTGGCGTCCCTTGAGGGCATCGCGGGCCTCAAACCGGCTTTGCAAGGGGGCAAAACCGCTGCTGGCAAAGGCCAGCACGGTCTGGATCAGGGGCAGGGCCACGCGGGCCAGACAGTCGCCGGCGCTCAGGTCCGGCAGCAGCTCGTTCAGTGCGGCAGGCGCGGTGTGCATGCCCTCGGCCGGGCGCGCACGGATGTTCAGGCCCACGCCCACCACCAGCTGGCTGCGCCCGCTGCTGCTGGCGGCCTCCACCAAGATGCCGCCGAGCTTGCGGTCGTCCAGCCACAAATCGTTGGGCCATTTCAGGCGCACGCGCGGCGCCAGGCTTTCGGCCAGGCTCAGGCCGATGGCCAGCGACAGGCCCGACCAGTCCCGAGGGCTCAGGGGCAGGCCGATGGAGAAGGTGAGGGAGTCACCGGGCGAGCTTTGCCAGACGCGGCCCATGCGACCGCGGCCAGCGCTTTGGCGCTCGGCCACCAGCAAAGTGGGCTCGCACCGCCCTGCGCGGGCGCGCCGCATGAGCTCGCTGTTGCTCGAGTCGATCTCGGGCAGGATTTCCACGGTGAAATCGGGCAGCAGGGGGTGGACCTGCTCCCAGATCGTCTCGGCAGGCCAGTGGGCGGGACCCTCAGAGCGCATGGTCAGCGTTTTTTCTGGCTCGGGGTCTTGGGCGTGGCGGGGCGGCGCTTGGGCGACAGCAGCGTGCCCCGGCAGTTGGGGGCACCGCACCAGCAGGGATACTCGGCCTTGAGCTTTTTGGTGTACGGCTCATCGATGATCAGGCCGTAGTCGTAGTTCAGTTCTTCGCCGGCCCGGATGTCGCGCAGGGCCTTGATGAAGATGCGGTCGTTGTCCTCGTCGGCTTCGCAGTTGGGGTCGCAGCTGTGGTTGATCCAGCGCGAAGAATTGCCCCCGTGCAGCGCATCGATCACCCGGTCTTCGTTCACATGGAAGTAAAAGGTGTGGTTGGGGTCGTTGGGGTCGTGGGGGTGGCGCTCCTGGGCCTCGTCCCAGCTGATGATCTCGCCCACGTATTCGATCAAGACCTCGCCCTCGGCCAGGTCCTGCAGTGCAAACACCCCCTTGCCGTGCACACCCGAGCGGCGAACCTGGATGCGCTTGCCAGAGCGGGGCATGGCAGACTTGGCGGCCGGGCGGCTTTTTTGGGAAACAGAGGTTTTGGCCACGGGCTTGAAAAATTTGTTATGGTGAATTCATGTGGGCGCGCGCGTGAGCGTGTGCCCGGGCGCGTGCGCACACGCGAGGACAACGGATTGTAATGACATGAAGACATTGGTGATTGCAGAGAAGCCTTCGGTGGCACAAGACATCGTGAAAGCCCTGACGCCTGCGACGGGCAAATTTGAAAAGCACGACGACCATTTCGAGAACGACCGCTATGTGGTGACCAGCGCCGTGGGCCACCTGGTCGAGATCCAGGCCCCCGAGCAGTACGACGTGAAACGTGGCAAGTGGAGCTTTGCCAATTTGCCCGTGATCCCGCCCCACTTTGACCTTAAGCCGGTGGACAAGACCAAGAGCCGCCTCACGGCGGTGGTCAGGCAGGCCAAGCGCAAGGACGTGGGTGCCCTCATCAACGCCTGTGACGCGGGCCGCGAAGGCGAGCTGATCTTCCGCCTGATCGAGCAGTACGCAGGCGGTGCCAAACCCCTGAACAAGCCGGTCCAGCGCCTGTGGCTGCAGTCGATGACGCCGCAGGCGATCCGCGACGGCTTTGCCAGCCTGCGCAGCGACACCCAGATGCAAGGCCTGGCCGACGCGGCCCGCAGCCGCTCCGAAGCCGACTGGCTGGTGGGCATCAACGGCACGCGCGCCATGAC
>JAIXXW010000010.1 GCA_027490555.1 Comamonadaceae bacterium
CGGGGCCTGACCGGCGCACCAGCTCACATCGATGGCCTGCAGCCGAGGTGACAGCAACCAGGGGTGGTCGTGGCCTTGCACCACCCACAAAGTGTTGTGGGGAATGTCCTTGCGGGCCACAAACCAGGGCGTGTGCTCGCCGCCGCCCTTGTGGGCGCCTTGGGCCTTGATGCCGCCGATGCCCAGCCCCTGGCGCTGGCCCAGGGTGTAAAAGCTCAGCCCCACATGCTGGCCGATGGTGCGGCCTGTCGGGTCTTTGATGGGGCCGGGCTCCTTGCGGATGTAGCGGTTCAAAAACTCGCGGAACGGGCGCTCGCCGATGAAGCAGATGCCGGTCGAGTCTTTCTTTTTGGCATTGGGCAGACCGATCTCCTGGGCGATGCGGCGCACCTCGGTCTTGTGCAACTCGCCCACCGGGAACCAGGTCTTGGCCAACTGCGCCTGGTTCAGGCGGTGCAGGAAATAGCTTTGGTCTTTGCCCGGGTCCAGGCCCTTGAGCAATTCGAACCGTCCGATGCGGGCGTTGTGCCGCACACGCGCGTAGTGGCCGGTGGCGATGGTGTCGGCGCCCACCCGCATCGCATGGTCCAGAAAGGACTTGAATTTGATTTCGGCGTTGCACAGGATGTCGGGGTTGGGCGTGCGCCCGGCCTGGTATTCGCGCACAAATTCCGAGAAAACCCGGTCTTTGTAGTCGGCCGCAAAATTCACATGTTCGATCTCGATGCCCAGCACATCGGCCACCGCGGCGGCATCCACAAAGTCGATGTTGGAGGCGCAGTATTCCTGGTCGTCGTCGTCTTCCCAGTTCTTCATGAAGATGCCAACGACCTCGTGGCCCTGCTGCTTGAGCAGGTGGGCGGTCACGGCCGAATCGACGCCGCCGGACAGGCCGACGACCACACGCTTGAGTTTGGACATGGCGGCATTATCCTTCGCCCTGCCCGGCCATGGCGGCAGGCCTTGCGGGGCTGGCCTCAGCGTTCAGGCTAATAATGGCGCCTCTTCCATGCACAAAGTCATGACCGACACTTCGGCCCCCAACCCAAGCTGGCAGCAGCGTTGCCGCCAGGCTCTGCGGTGGGTGTTCATGTTCACTTACCGCGGTTTGTCCGCGGTCGGGGTGCTGGTGGCCGCCTTGTTGTGCTTGCTTTGGTTTCAGCCCGCATGGTTACACCCGGCCGAGCAAGGGCTGGCTGCCTGGTTGCGTGAGCGCAATGTCCTGGCCCCGTGGTGGCCTGAAAACACCGCCGAGAGAGCCACGGCGGTGCACCTGAACGATTTGCCGCCGCCGCAGGCGCTGGTGGCCAACTGGCTGGCGCGCAAATACCGGGTGGCGCCAGAGCCTTTGGCGGCCCTGGTGGCAGAAGCCCATGTGCTGGCCAAGACATCCCGCTTGCCCGCGAACCTGATCCTGGCGGTCGTGGCCACCGAGTCGAGTTTCCACCCCTATGTGCAAAGTCAGGCCGGTGCGCAGGGCCTGATGCAGGTGATGACGGGCATCCATGCGCAACGCTACGAGGCTTATGGCGGTCGTCTGGCGGCTTTCGACCCGGTCACCAACTTGCGCGTGGGCGTGGCGGTGCTGGCCGATGCGGTCAAGATGCGCGGCGGGTCCCTCGAAGAGGGCCTGAAGTTTTACCTGGGGGGGTATGCCCTGACCGAAGACAAGGGCTATGTGGCCAAGGTGCTGGTCGAGCAGGCGCGTCTGGATGCGGTGGCCGCTGGCCAACGCGTGCCCGTGGATTGAGCAGGGGACTCTCGGTCACACGCCGGTGGGGTGTCTGCCGCTTCACAGGCGGGTGAAGAACACCGCGCTCATCACCAGGCCGGTGACGATCACCAAGCGGCGCACCCATGCCCCCGGCAGGCGCTTGGCCAAACGCGCACCTGCCCATCCTCCGGCCGTGGCCAACACCATCATCCAGAGCGCTTGCGGCCAGACAATCGCCCCAGCCAGCGCAAAAGCCAGCACCGACAGCAGGGACAGCACAAAGGAGTTGAGGTTTTTCAGGGCATTGACGGTGTGGAGGCGGGATTCGCCGGTCAGGGTGTACAGCGCCATCAGCAAGATGCCCAGCCCGCCATTGAAGTAGCCGCCATAAATGGCCACCACCATCAGGCCGGGCAGGCGCCAAGCCGGCTGGCCTTGGCCACTTTGGCGTTGGGCCAGCATCGGTCCTGCCGCGAACAGGGCGGTGGCCAGCAGCAGCAGCCAGGGCACCAGGCCGGCAAAGACCTGGGCCGGGGTCACCAGCAACAAACCCGCCCCCAGCAAACCGCCTGTGGCGGCCACCACCACCTCGCGTTGCAGCAGTGATCTGGGCAGGGCCTGGAGTTCCGAGCGGAAGCCCCAGGTGCTGCCCAGGTAGCCCGGGCTGACCGCGATGGCGCTGGTGGCATTCGCCGCCAGGGGCGGAACGCCTGCAAACACCAGTGCGGGAAAGGTCAGGAAGCTGCCGCCACCGGCGATGGCATTGAGCACACCGGCTGCAAAGGCCGCGCTGCCGGTGAGCAGCCAAAGGGCTTCGGTGGGCCAGGCCATGCTCACGACCGCAGTGGTGGCAGATCGGCCACGGCCGCATCGGTGTGGATCACCTCCAGCGGAAAGCGTTGGCCTGCCAGGTGGTCTTCGATGCAGCGCAGTACCAGGGGACTGCGGTGCCGATCGGCACTGTCGCGCACCTCCTGCGGGCTCATCCAGACCGTGCGCACAATGCCCTCGTCCAGTTGCCGCTCGGGCTGCACATCGCCGATGTCACCGCAAAAAGCCATGCGCACATAGGTGATGTCTTCACCAGTACTGGGTCTCTGAAAGCGAGACAAGTAAATGCCCACTAACGCTGTGGGTCTGAAAGGGCGTGCGGTTTCTTCCAAGGTTTCACGGGCACAGCCTTCGGCGGGGGATTCCCCGGGGTCCAGGTGTCCTGCCGGGTTGTTCAGGCGCAAACCCTCCTGGGTGTGCTCTTCGATCAACAGGTAGCGGCCTTCTTTTTCAACGATGGCGGCCACGGTGACATTGGGTTTCCAGCGTGTGTCCATGCGCCAGATTATCGGGCCAGTCGGGCACCCGACCGCTGGGGCAAGGCTGGGGATTGGCCCACCCCAAGATCTTGTTGCGGGCTGGGAGACATGGACTTCGGTTAAGCTGGAAGGCAAGCCGTTTATTCTGGATTCAGCGAGGAGACCTTCATGCAGACTGGCGATCACGCCCCCACGCCGCAGCGCATTGGCGTGCCCAAGGAGATTTTTCCGGGCGAAAAACGGGTGGCCACGGTCCCCGATGTGGTGACCAAGTTGGTGAAATTGGGTTTTGCCGTGGTGGTGGAACAGGGCGCGGGTGAACTCGCCGACCTGTCCGATGCGGCCTATGTGGCGGCCGGTGCCAGCATCGCGCCGGACGCGGCTGCGCTGTGGCGCGGCAGCGACATCGTCTTCAAGGTGCGCCCGCCCACGCCGGACGAAGTGGCGCTGATGCACGCAGGCCAGACGCTGATCGGTTTTGTGTGGCCCGCGCAAAACCCTGATTTGATGCAGCAGCTTTCGGCCCAAAAGGTCACGGTGCTGGCGATCGACGCTTTGCCCCGCACCCTGAGCCGTGCCCAGAAAATGGACGCGCTGACCTCCATGGCCGGTGTCAGCGGCTACCGCGCCGTGGTCGAGGCGGCCAATGCTTTTGGCCGCTTTTTCAACGGCCAGATCACCGCTGCGGGCAAGGTGCCACCAGCCAAGGTCTTCATCGCCGGTGCCGGTGTGGCGGGCTTGGCCGCCATTGGCGCAGCCGCCAGCCTGGGCGCCATCGTCCGCGCCAACGACACCCGCGCCGAAGTGGCCGACCAGGTGGTCTCGCTCGGCGGTGAATTCGTCAAGGTCGATTACGAAGAAGAAGGCTCGGGCGGCGGCGGATACGCCAAGGTCATGAGCGAGGGCTTCCAGGCCGCGCAGCGCGCCATGTACGCGCAGCAGGCCCAAGAGTGCGACATCATCATCACCACCGCGCTGATCCCCGGCAAACCCGCACCGCGCCTGATCACCGCCGAGATGGTGCAAAGCATGAAGCCCGGCAGCGTGATCGTGGACATGGCCGCCGAGCAGGGCGGCAACTGCGAGCTGACCGAGCCGGGCAAGGCGGTGGTCAAGCACGGCGTGACCATCGTCGGCTACACCGACCTGGCCTCGCGCATGGCGCGCCAGTCGTCCACGCTGTATGGCACCAACCTGTTCCGCCTGACGGAAGAACTGTGCAAGACCAAGGACGGCGTGATCAACGTCAACATGCAAGACGATGCGATCCGGGGCCTCACGGTCATCAAGGACGGCGAGATCACCTGGCCGGCACCGCCCCTGCCCGCCGCAGCGCCCAAGCCGGCCGCCAAGCCGGTGGCCGCCGCTGAAAAGAAAAGCGCGCACGGCCACGGCAGCAGCGGCCCCATGCCGGCCAAAACCCTGGCCGTGGTGTTTGGTCTGGGCGCGCTGGCTTTCTGGGCGATTGGCGCTCACGCGCCGGCGGCCTTCCTCGGCCACTTCACCGTGTTTGTGCTGGCCTGCTTCATCGGCTACATGGTGGTGTGGAACGTGACGCCGGCGCTGCACACGCCGCTGATGAGCGTGACCAATGCCATCTCCAGCATCATCGTCATCGGTGCGCTGGTGCAGATCCTGCCGCCCGAAGCTGGCACCAACGGACGTCCCGATGGGCTCATCCTGTGGATGGCCTTTGCCGGCATTGTGCTGACCGCCATCAACATGTTCGGTGGCTTTGCCGTCACCCGCCGCATGCTCGACATGTTCAGAAAATAAGATAAATAACTTCGGGGACAGATCTTCAGCTCTGTCCCCGACTGATTAAACGAACGAGGGGACAGGTCTTCAGCTCTGTCCCCGACTGATTAAACGAACGAGGGGACAGATCTTCAGCGCTGTCCCCGACTGATTAAACGAACGAGGGGACAGGTCTTCAGCGCTGTCCCCGACTGAATCAACGAAGCAATAAGAAAGAGAAGCCTATGTCCTCCAGTCTGGCCACCGTCGCCTACCTCGGCGCCGCCATTCTCTTCATCCTGAGCCTGGGTGGCTTGTCCAACCCGGAAACCTCGCGCCGAGGCAATCTGTATGGCGTGATTGGCATGACGCTGGCGGTGCTGGCCACCATCTTCGGACCGCGTGTGGCGGCTGCCGGCATCCCCTGGATCGTCGCGGCCCTGGTCATCGGTGGTGGCATCGGCCTGTACGCGGCCAAAACCGTGAAGATGACCCAGATGCCCGAGTTGGTGGCGCTCATGCACAGCCTGGTCGGCCTGGCCGCCTGCTTGGTGGGTTTTTCCAGCTATGTGGACACCTCCATCCAGTACAGCGGTGCCGAAAAGGTGATCCACGAGGTCGAGATCTACATCGGCATCCTGATCGGTGCGGTGACGTTCTCGGGCTCGCTCATCGCCTTTGGCAAGCTCAACGGCAAGATCGGTGGCAAGCCGCTTTTGCTGCCCGCACGCCACTGGCTCAACCTGGCCGCGCTGTTGGTGGTGATCTGGCTGGGCGCCGAGTTTGTGCGCGCCGACAGCGTGTCCGCTGGCATGACGCCGCTGATCATCATGACCGTGATTGCGCTGCTGTTTGGCATCCACATGGTCATGGCCATCGGTGGCGCCGACATGCCGGTGGTGGTGTCCATGCTCAACAGCTACTCGGGCTGGGCCGCTGCGGCCACCGGTTTCATGCTGGGCAACGACTTGCTGATCGTCACCGGCGCGCTGGTGGGTTCGTCGGGCGCGATCCTCTCCTACATCATGTGCAACGCGATGAACCGCAACTTCATCAGCGTGATCGCCGGTGGCTTTGGTGGCGGGGCGCCGGCCCCGGCCAAGGCCGACGGTGCCGCCGCCGAGCCCCAAGGCGAGGTGGTGCCCGTGAGCGCCGCCGAGACCGCCGAGTTGCTGCGCGACGCCAAGAGCGTGATCATCGTGCCGGGCTACGGCATGGCCGTCGCCCAGGCGCAGCACACCGTCAACGAGATCGTCAAAACCCTGCGTGACAAGGGCGTGACGGTGCGCTTTGGCATCCACCCGGTGGCCGGCCGCATGCCGGGCCACATGAACGTGCTGCTGGCCGAAGCCAAAGTGCCTTACGACATCGTGCTGGAGATGGACGAGATCAACGACGACTTTGGAGACACCGACGTGGCCATGGTGATCGGTGCCAACGACATCGTGAACCCCGCTGCCCAGGACGATCCGACCAGCCCGATTGCCGGCATGCCGGTGCTCGAGGTCTGGAAGGCCCGCACCAGCATTGTCATGAAGCGCTCCATGGCCAGCGGTTATGCGGGCGTGGACAACCCCTTGTTCTACAAAGACAACAACCGCATGTTGTTTGGCGATGCCA
The DNA here is from genome assembly GCA_027490555.1 of Comamonadaceae bacterium. GTDB lineage: Bacteria > Pseudomonadota > Gammaproteobacteria > Burkholderiales > Burkholderiaceae_C > Limnohabitans_A. The sequence continues at coordinate 6,382 of JAIXXW010000010.1, forward strand.
AAAAGATGCTGGACGAGGTCTTGGTGGTCTTGAAGTCCTGACGCGTCCAGACGAGCGGCATCCAAAGGGGGTTGGCACAACCCCCTTTTTTTTCGCGTAAACCCCAAGGTTCTGCGTGTCAGTTTTGCGTCAGTTATCAGTTAGACTGAATTTCAGGAGAACCACCGATGATGAACCCCGTTTGGCTTAACAGTTACCCTGCCGGCATACCGGCTGACATCGATGTCGGCCGCTACAGTTCGCTGGTGGGCTTGCTGGAGGAGAGTTTTGCCAACTACGCGGACCGCACCGCCTACAGCTTTCTGGGCAAGGACATCAGCTTTGCCCAGACCCAAGAGGAAAGCTTGGCCCTGGCGGCCTATCTGCAGTCTCTGGGTTTGAGCAAAGGCGATCGCGTCGCCATCATGATGCCCAACGTGCCTCAGTACCCGGTCGCGGCAGCGGCCATCCTGCGTGCCGGTTTCGTGGTGGTCAATGTCAACCCCCTGTACACAGCGCGGGAACTGGAACACCAGCTCAAGGACTCGGGCGCCAAGGCGATCGTGATCATCGAGAACTTTGCGGCCACCCTTGAAAAATGCATCGCCCAAACCCCGGTGCAGCATGTGGTGCTGGCCGCCATGGGCGACCGTTTGGGCCTGCTCAAAGGCTTCTTGGTCAACCACGTGGTGCGCCAGGTCAAGAAAATGGTGCCCCCCTTCCACTTGCCGCAGGCGGTTCGTTTCAACGAAGCCTTGCGCATGGGGCGCCAGCAGGCTTTTCGCAAACCGGAATTGAACGGCGAAGACATCGCGGTGCTGCAGTACACCGGGGGCACGACGGGTGTCTCCAAAGGGGCGGTGCTGTTGCACCGCAATGTGATCGCCAATGTCTTGCAATCGGAGGCCTGGAACGAGCCGGTCATGAAGCGCATCCCCGTCGGGGAGCAGCCCACATCGGTGTGCGCCTTGCCGCTGTACCATATCTTTGCGTTCACGGTGAACATGATGCTGGGTCTGCGCATGGGGGGCAAGACCATCCTGATCCCCAATCCGAGGGACCTGCCCGCGGTGCTCAAAGAACTCTCCCAGCACACTTTCCACAGCTTTCCGGCGGTCAACACCTTGTTCAACGGCTTGGCCAACCACCCCGATTTTGACAAGGTCAACTGGTCCAACCTGAAGGTCTCTTTGGGTGGCGGTACCGCCGTGACACCCACGGTCGCCCAGCTTTGGCTGGAGAAAACCGGTTGTCCGATTTGCGAAGGTTACGGTCTGTCCGAGACCAGCCCTTCGGCCAGTTGCAACCCGACCACCAGCACCGAGTTCACCGGCACGATCGGTGTCCCCCTGCCAGGGACCTGGATGAAGTTGATCGACGACGACGGCCGCGACGTGACCGAGCCAGGCCAAGCGGGCGAGATCGCCATCAAGGGGCCGCAAGTCATGGCCGGCTACTGGCAGCGGCCCGACGAGACGGCCAAGGTCATGACGGCCGATGGTTATTTCAAATCCGGGGATGTGGGCCTCGTGGACGAGCGGGGCTTTTTCAAGATCATTGACCGCAAAAAGGACATGATCCTGGTCAGCGGCTTCAACGTCTACCCCAACGAAGTCGAGGAAGTGGCTTCGGCTTGCCCTGGGGTGCTCGAGTGTACGGCCATCGGCGTGCCGGATGAAAAAACCGGTGAAGCCGTGAAACTGGTGGTGGTCAAAAAAGACCCTGCCTTGACGGAGGGCCAGATCATGGCCCACTGCCGTGAGCTGTTGACCGCTTACAAACAGCCGCGGGTGATCGAGTTTCGCACCGAGTTGCCCAAAACCCCGGTGGGCAAAATCTTGCGGCGCGAGCTGCGCAGTCCCGCTTGAGGCGCCAGGGCGGGGCGTCGCCGCTTATTTGAGCCAGCCCCGGCGGCGGAAGTACCACATGGGCATCACCGCACTGGCGATCATCAGGCTCAGGGCAAAGGGGTAGCCCCATTTTTGCGACAACTCGGGCATGTACTCGAAGTTCATGCCGTAGAGGCTGGCGATCATGGTGGGCGGCAACAGGGCCACGCTGGCGACCGAGAAGATCTTGATGATCTTGTTCTGGTTGATGTTGATGAAGCCCACCGTGGCGTCCATCAAGAAGTTGATCTTGTCGAACAAAAAGGCCGTGTGGGAATCGAGCGAGTCGATGTCGCGCAGGATCTGGCGTGCCTCTTCAAACTGCTCGGCATTGAGCATTTTGGAGCGCATCATGAAGCTCACGGCACGGCGCGTGTCCATGGCGTTGCGCCGGATGCGCCCGTTCAGGTCTTCCTGCCGTGCAATGGCACCGAGCACCTCCCCGGCCATGGCGTCGGTCACATCGCCCGAGAGGACTTTTTTGCCGGCGATTTCGAGCTTGTCGTAAATGCCTTCCAAGGTGTCGGCCGAGTACTCGGCGTCGGCGTCAAACAGCTTGAGCAGCACTTCCTTGGCGTCTTCGATCAGGCCGGGCGCGCGCCGCGCGCGCATGCGCAGCAGGCGGAACACCGGCACATCCTCGTCGTGGATGGAAAACAGCACGCCCTGACTTTTCAGCTCGCTGTTGTGCTGGTTCAGGATGAAGGCGCAGCGCACCGTGCGGGGCTCGTCTTCGTCGGCGATCAGAAAGTCCGAACGGATGTGCAACTCGCCGTTGTCTTCTTCGTAAAAACGGGC
>JAIXXW010000167.1 GCA_027490555.1 Comamonadaceae bacterium
AACCAGTGCAGTTTGGTGTGGATCTTCTTGGGGGCCACCATGTACTTTTGCGGGTTGTAAAACCCGCCGCCATGCACCGCCCACATGGCACCGCCCACGCCTTTTTCGAGCAGGTCGGGCGACTGGGGTTTTTGCAGGTTGTTGTCCAGAAAGACAAAGTAGAACGAGGAACCAATCCAGGCGATGGCGGTGATGACGTGCACCCAACGCAACAACAAATTGGCCCATTCCAGCAGATACGCGTCCATGAAGGAGTCTCCAACCTGCTCACCACCGCGGGCCCTGTGAGCGGGTATTGGGTCGCGAACATGAACCCGGGGGTTCCTGCGCCGCTGCGACCAGTGCACTCAAGTGTATACAGTTTACCGCTGCGCTTCCAGCGCTGACCCTGGCCTTCCGGCTAGGGAAAACCATCAGCGGCCCTCACAGGGTCTGCAAAAGCTGCGCCGCCACGGCCACGGCAATGACTTCCGGCTCTTTGCCGGTGATGCCCGGCAGGCCGATGGGACAGGTGATGTGGGCGATCTCCTCCGGGCCAAAGCCCCGGTCCTCCAGGCGATGCTGGAAAGTCGCCCATTTGGTCTGGCTGCCGATCAGCCCCACAAAAGGCAAATCATGCTGCTCACGCTGGCGCTTCAGGCAGGCGATCACGATGTCCAGGTCTTCGGCGTGGCTGAAACTCATGATCAGGACCCGACTGCCCGCCGCCAGATCGGCCACCGCCGATTGCACCGGGTTGGAGTGTTCGCATTCGACCTCATCGGGCAGATCCGTGGGAAAAATCTCGTCCCGGCTGTCGATCCAGCGCACCGCAAAAGGCAAGGGGGCCAAGGTGCGCACCAGGGCCTTGCCCACATGCCCGCCACCAAACAGCGCCAAAGGCTGACGCCGGGGCATCAGCTGGCGCAGGCGGGGCAGGTCGGCCGCGTGCACCAGCTCGAAAGACAAATCGACCACCCCGCCACAACACTGCCCCAGACTGGGGCCCAGCACCTGGCGCAAGCGGTCTTCGACCGGCTGGCCTGCGAGCATGCGCCGGGCATGGGCCAGGGCCTGGAATTCCAAGTGGCCGCCGCCAACCGTGCCATGCTCACCCTGCGCAAAGACCACCATGTGGGTGCCCGGACCTCTGGGCACAGACCCCTGGGTGGCCACCACCGAGACCAGCACGGCAGACTCGGCCATCAGGCGGGCCCATGCAGCATTCATCCAGTTCAATCCTGTCTCCCATGATCCATCAGGTACTCGCCAACGCTGCCCACCGGTGACACAATCCGGCGGGCCATCGCCAAGTATGCCAAGGAGTGACACCGTTCATGACACCCCCATCCCCCCTCCAGCACAAATTCGGCATTCGCCTGGGCCAGGCGCTGGGGGCCATAGGCCTGACATGGCTGAGCGGGTGCAGCACACCACCTGCGCCCGTGCAAGCCACCGCGCCCGTGCCTGTCCGGCCACAGGTGCTGCCAGAGCCCCCTCGTCCCGAGGTGCCCATGCCCGAACGCCTGATCCCCGAAGCCTTGGCGGTCAGTCCACCCCCAAGCGCAGCACCATCGCTGGAACGCAGAGCCCACCGGTCGCTGGCCCGCAACGCCCAAGAATATCGCAAAGACGCCGCCAGCCATTTGTACGCGCAGTACCGCGAACGCGTCTTCAAAGGCCGGCTGCCGCCCATGCTCGAAGCGGTGGGTGTGGTCCAGGTGAACATCGACCAACGGGGCGGTGTTAAATCCATCCAGTGGCAAAGGGCACCGCGACATGCACCGCAGGTCATGCGCGAAATTGAAAGGCTGGTCAGGGCCGCAGCACCCTACCCGGCGCCAGCGCTGATGAGCCAGGTCACCTACACCGACGTGTGGTTGTGGCACAAGAGCGGCAGGTTCCAGCTCGACACGCTGACCGAGGGTCAGGACTGAATCCACCCCATCGGCCACCGCCCCGCTGGCGGGGCCGATGGCAGGGACCCCGGTGCTTCAGCGCGTGCGCAATTGGCCCGACTTGGCCTTGTCACGGGCCAGCGCCTCGCGGTCGGAGATGCGCCGGAACCACAAAGTGGCCAAGGTCGAGGTGATCATGATGAACAGGGAATACAGCACCGGGATCAGCAGCACTTGTTGTTGCTGCACGCCAGTGAAGGTCAAGGTGACAATCAACACACCCAGAGGTCCGTTCTGAATGCCTGTCTCCAGGGCAATGGTTCGGGCGCGACGCTTGTCCTGTCGCACCAAGCGGGCGAAGGTGTAGCCCACGGCAAAGCCGAACACCCCCAGACCGATCGCGCCAAAGTACACCTGCCAGGGTGTCGTGAGCAACAACTGCCAGTTGCGCGGCACCCATGAAACCATCAGGAACAAGATCACCAGCACCCCGAGCATCCCCCCCAGCAGCTCCAGTGTGGCGCCAACGTTGGGGTTGAGCTTGCGCAGGGCCATGCCAATGGCCGTGGGCACCAGCAAAACAAACAGCACCTGCGCCACATTTTCTGGAGGTATCTGCCAGTTGCCGTCGATGCCCATGCTGAAGAAGCCCAAAGTCAGGGGCACCATCACCACAGCGAGCAAGGTCGAGACAATGGTCATCAACAGGGACAGCGACAGCACGCCTTTGCTGAAATAGTTGAAGATGTTGCTCGTGGTGCCCCCGGGCAGACAAGCCATGAGGATGAGGCCGACCGCATAGGCATACCAGTGGGCGGACTCCTGTGAGGCATTGGGCAGCAGCACCAGATGGGCCAGCAAGAAGCCGACTATCGGGGTCAGCAAGTAGGTGGTGACCACGCCAATGCCAATGCCTACCGGCTTCTTGAGCGCGATCATGAAGTCCTTGAGCGTCAAGGAGGCGCCCATGCCCAGCATGATGATCATCATCATCACGCCCAGCAGTTTGGTTTCAAATTCGGTGACCATGTTTGACTCCGCTGTGGCGCTCAGGCGCGTTGGAATTCGTTTTTGACTTCGGCTTTCAGGTCCTTGCGCAGCACCTTGCCAATCGGCGACTTGGGCAGTTCCTCGCGCAGCACCACCGAGCTCGGGCGCTTGTAGGCCGCCAGGTGTTGCTGGCAGTGGGCGATCACGTCTTCGGCGCTGAGCGGGCCCGGGTGGTCGGGATTGGCCACCACATAGGCACGCACCGCCTCACCGGTGCGCGCGTCGGGCGTGCCCACCACCGCCACCTCGAGCACGGCGTCCATCTGGGCGATCACGTCCTCGACCTCGTTGGGGTAGACATTGAAGCCTGACACCAGCACCATGTCTTTTTTGCGGTCCACGATGCGGAAAAAACCCTGGCCATCCATGACCCCGATATCGCCGGTGGCAAACCAGCCGTCCTGCATCACCAACTGGGTTTCGGCCTCGTTTTGCCAATACCCCTGCATGACCTGGGGGCCGCGCACCCAGATCTCGCCGGGCTCGCCCACAGGCGCGTCGGCGCCGGTTTCGGTCACCAGACGCACATCGGTGCCCGGTGCGGGGATGCCGATGCTGCCCACCCGGGGCTCGCCGCTGAGCGGGTTGAAACTCACCACCGGCGATGTCTCGGTCAGGCCGTAACCCTCGGCAATCGGCGTGCCCGTGACCTCGCGCCAGCGCTGGGCCACCGCACTGTGCAGGGCTGTTCCTCCGGCGATGGCGGCCTTCAGGTGCTTGGGCGGGTAAGCCAGAAACCACTCTTCATTGAGCAAGCCATTGAACAAGGTGTTGACACCGGTGATCCATGTCAGCGGGTAGTTTTCGACCGCCCGCTGCAGGTTTTGAACCGGGCGCGGGCTGGGCACCAGGATGTTGTGCGCACCGATGGACAGGAAGCCCAGCAAATTGGCGGTGAAGGCGAAGATGTGGTACAGCGGCAAGGCGGTCAGCACGCACTCCTGGCCCGCTTGCATGTGGGTCGCGCCCATGGCCAGCATCTGCTGCACATTGCTGAGCAAATTGCCATGGCTGATCATCGCGCCCTTGCTCACCCCCGTGGTGCCACCGGTGTATTGCAGCAAGGCCAGATCGTGGGGCTGCAGGTCTTGCCAGAAAGCCTTGGCGCCTTGCTGGCCCAGGCTGGCACGGCCCTGCGCCAGCGCCGCCTGCAAGCGCACATGCGGCACCGTCACGGGTGGCAGCACCTTGCTCCAGACCTTTTGCACGCCCCGGATGATGCCCCGCGGCACGGCCGGGAAAAATTCAGGCACACCCGCCAGCACAACGTGCTGCACCCCTGTTTGGGCCAACACCTCGGGCAGCTTGTCGGCGAACATGTCCACCAGCACCAGGGCCTTGGCCTGGCAGTTGTTGAACTGGTGCACCATCTCGCTCACGGTGTACAGCGGGTTGGTGTTGACCAGCACGCAGCCAGCCTTGAGCACGCCGAAGGCCACGACCGGGTAGGACAGGCTGTTGGGCAACTGCACCGCCACGCGGTCCCCACGCGCCAGGCCCAGGGTGTTGCGCAGATAGCCCGCAAACGCGTCAGACAGGGCATCGACTTGCGCAAAACTCAGACTGCCATTCATGCCATTGGGCACCACACAGGTGAAGGCGGCCTTGGCCTGGCTGGCTTGCGCCCAGTGCGTGCAATGCGCATGGATCCAGTGGCCCAGGCTGAGGTGCTCGGGCTCTGGCAGCTGGGGGGCAATGCCCACCTGGGGGTAAATCGCAGCCCATGGCCGCTGGGCGCCCATGCTGGCGGGGATGTTGTTCATGGAACTCCTTGAATGGGTCGGATGCCCGAGCGAGCGTGTGCGGGAATGCGCTGGCTTCGGGGCTGGGTCACCGCGTTGGCGTGGTGGCCAGGCCACCCTGCAACGAGCCGCCATTATTCATGGAAATGGGGCTTGCCAAGGCGATAGGCCTTGCTCATTGACGGGTGTTTTCCCTGATCAAAAATTCTGGCTTCACACAGAATGCATTTCTTCATGACGCGCGTTGGGCAAGCACGTCAACACCAAGGTGGTGAGCAGGGAAAACCCCGCCAGCAAGAGCAAGGACGAGCCAAAGCCCATGGCCTTGACCACCGGCCCCAGGGCCCAGACCGACAAGGAACTCACACCGAACGACACCCCCAGCCGCATGCCCGAGACACGGGAGCGCAGGCGGTCATCCACATACCGGGCGATCATGTAATCGGTGAACGGTATGGCACCGAAGATGAACACCATCACCCCGGTCAGGGCCAGGAACAACCACCAGCCCTGCGCTTGCGAGGCCAGGATCAACAGGGGAATTTGCGCCATCACCATGGTCAGGAAAAAAGGCTTCAGGGCAAAGCGGTTGATCAGGTGCCCGACCACCAACTGGGCCACAGAGGCCAGGGCGTAAACCACCGCCAACAACAGGCCCAATGCAGCGGGGTCGTCCATCACTCCCTCAAAGCGCTCCGCCAACAAGGGGCCGTTGCCATTGGTGGTGAAGTTGAACAACACACTGCTGGTGATGGCTGCGGCCGTCATCACCACCAAAGCCCGGGCCAACAGGGGCGCGGGCAGTCTCACCTTGGCCCCGCCCTGGCGCTTGGCGGGCGAGGAGCGCTCCTGCGGGCAGGCACGTGCAAACACCCATCCGCACACGAGGGCACCCAACCCCGGCACGACAAAAGCCGCCCGCCAGCCCAGCAGCTGGATCAACAAGCCCGTGAGCAAGGCCGCCACAGCCACACCCAGGTTGCCCGCTAGACCGTTGAAGCCGATGGTCACGCCAGGATTGGCAGCGCGCTCCAGCAACATGGGGATGCCCACCGGGTGGTAAATCGAAGCGAACAGGCCCAGCAAGGTCAAGCTGGCGGCCAACTGCCAGGGGGTTTGTGCGAAAGCCGTCAGGATGGAGGCCGCACCGATGCCGAAAAAAAACACCAGCATCATGCTGCGGCGGCCCCACAAATCACCCAGCCGTCCGGCAGGCAAAGAGCCCAAACCGAACATGAAAAAAGCGCCTGCGCCGTAGGGCATCAGGTCCTGCCACTGGGCCATGCCCATGTCGAGTGCGATGGTGCTGACCGCGGCAGCAAAAATCAGCAAGAACAAATGGTCCAAGGCATGCGCGATGTTCAGCAGCATGCGCACCACCCGGGGGTGGTCTTCGGGCAGCTCGGCCACCGTGGCGTTCAAGACAAGACCCCTTTGGGCAGCATCAGGCTTGGGGTTCGGTGCCGTTGGCGGCAGCGGGCGCTGGCGCCGCCTGGGACGAGGCGGAAGCCGGCCGTGCCGCTGGCTCGGGGGCGAAGCACATCTTCTCGCCGTCCCAACGCTGGCCGCACCAGCACAGGCCCTCGGCATTGATGATGCAGGTGCCGGTGCCGCAGCACCTTGGATCGTCTGACATGGCTGTCCTCCTGAAAATCAAGCCCTCACAGGCCTGCGCTGGCCTTGGCTTTTTCGCAAGCCATCAAGATGCGCTCGGGTGTGGCCGGTGCATCCAGGTAGACCACAGCTTGGTGATCGGCGCTGGCGGCCACCGCATCGCGCAAGGCGAAGAAGGCCGACAAACCCAGCATCAACGGTGGCTCGCCGGTGGCCTTGCTGTTGAACGGTGTGGGCTTGAGGTTGGCGTTGTCGAACAAGGACACCCTGAAGTGCTCGGGGATGTCGCCGGCCACCGGGATCTTGTAGGTGCTGGGGCCGTGGGTCAGGAGCTTGCCCTTTTTGTCCCAGATGCACTCTTCCATGGTGAGCCAACCCATGCCTTGCACATACGCACCTTCGATCTGACCTTTGTCGATCGCCGGGTTGATGCTGCGGCCCACGTCGTGCACGATGTCCACGGCTTTGAGCCACCACTCGCCGGTGCGGGTGTCGATTTCCACCTCGCTCACCGCCGCGCCGTAGCAGTAGTAATAGAAGGCACGGCCGTTCAAGGTGGCGAAGTCGTATTTGATTTCAGGCGTCATGTAAAAGCCCGTCACCGACAGCCCCACGCGGTCCAGCCAGGCTTGCTTGGTCACATCGGCCCAGGGGACCGATTGGCCGCCACCGTGCACAGCGTTGTTGGCAAAACTCACCTCTTCGGCTGGGCAGCCCAGCATGCGGGCGGCCACCGGCTTCAAGCGCTCGCGCATTTGCGCGGTGGCGTTCATGATGGCCGCACCGTTGATGTCGGCGCCACTGGAGGCCGAGGTGGCCGAGGCATTGGGCACTTTTTGCGAGTCGGTGGCGGTGACACGCACGCGGTCCACGCTGATGCCCAGTCCATCGGCGCACACCTGCGCCATCTTGGTGTTCAGGCCCTGCCCCATCTCGGTGCCGCCATGGTTGCAGCTGACCGAGCCGTCCATGTAGACCACCAGCAGGGCACCGCCTTGGTTCAGGTGGGTGGCCGTGAAACTGATGCCGAATTTCAGCGGGACCAGGGCGATGCCGCGCTTGCGGGTTTTGCTCTGGGCATTGAAGGCGCGCAGGGCCGCGCGGCGCTCGGCGTAGTTCGATTCGCGCTCCACCTGCTCGATCACCTGGTCCCCCACCCAGTCTTCGATCAGCTGGTTGTACTGGGTGGTCATGGTGTCGGGCGTGCCGCTGATGGCCGGGTCTTTGTACAGGTTGAGCTTGCGCACCTCCAGAGGGTCAAGCCCTAAGGTCATGGCGATCTCGTCCATCACCGTCTCGATGCCGAACATGCCTTGCGGACCGCCAAAGCCTCGGAATGCCGTCGCGCTTTGGGTGTGGGTCTTGCAGCGGTGGCTGACCAGTTTGAGCGCAGGCAGGTGGTAGGTGTTGTCGATGTGCAGGCAGGCGCGGTCGTTCACCGGGCCGGAGTAATCGGTGCTGTAGCCGCAGCGCGACATGAGGGTGATGTCGGCGCCCAGCACCCGGCCGTTGTCGTCAAAGCCCACTTCGTAGTCGATGCGGAAATCGTGGCGTTTGCCGGTGATGGTCATGTCATCGTCGCGGTTGACCCGCAGCTTGACCGGCTTGCCGAGTTTGTGGGCGGCCAGTGCGGCGCTCTGGCTGAAGATGCTGGCGTTGCCCTCTTTGCCGCCAAAGCCGCCGCCCATGCGGCGGCAGATCACCTCCACATCGTTGGTGTGCAGGTTCAGGGCGTGCGCGGCTTCGCGCTGGTTGCCATCCGGGTGCTGGGTGGACACGTACAGCGTGAGCTGACCGTCCTCCTTGGGCACAGCGTAGGTGATCTGGCCTTCGAGGTAAAACTGCTCCTGCTGGCCGGTGCGGGTCGTGCCCTTGATCTTGTGCGGTGCCTTGGCAATCGCCGCCGCCGCGTCGCCACGGGTGATGCCTTTGGGCGGCATGATGAAACTGCCCTCGGCCATGGCCTCTTCGATGGTCAGGATGGGCTGGAGTTCTTTCACCCGCACCTGGGCTTTCTTGGCGGCTTCACGGGCATAGAGCATCTCGCGCGCCACCACCACGGCCACGGCCTGACCGATGAACTCGACCTTGCCGTCGGCCAGAAAAGGGTCGTCGTGCACGATGGGGCCGCAGTTGTTTTCACCGGGGATGTCCTTGGCGGTGAAGACCGCCACCACACCGTGCTCGCGCAAGATCGCGTCGCGGTCGATGCCATCGCCGATCAGCTCACCATGGGCCACGGGCGAGAGGATGAGGGCGGCGTACAAGGTGCCCGCATGCTCGGGGATGTCGTCGATGTAGGTGGCCGAGCCCGTGACGTGCAGGTGCGCCGACTCGTGGACGATGTCGGTGCCTTGCTGCAGGCCCGATGCGGGCAACAGGTTTTTGAGTGCGGTCGGAGCGTTCATGCTTGCCTCTGAAGTGAAGAGACAGCGCCCATTTGCCAGGCAAACAGGCGGCTGTCCCAGGTTTTAGCTTTGTTCTTCGGTGAATTCCAGCACCAGATTGCGGGCAACCAGCGCCCGGTAATTCCAGGAGGCCCGCAGACCGTCACGGGCGGTGAAGCTGGCGGCAATCGCCGCGTCCAGTTCGGCGGCTTTCACCTCGGCCGGCGATTTGCCTTCCAGCACCGCTTCCAGCTTGGGCGCACGGCATGGCGATGGGGCCAGGCCGTTGTAGGCCAGCCGCACGCCACTCAGACGACCGGCTTTGAGCGTGTAACTGATGGCCGCGCAGGTGGCCGAAATGTCCTGCTCAAACCGCTTGCTCACCTTGTGGGCGCGAAAGACTTGGCCCGCGGCGGGTTTGGGCAGTTCGACGGCTTCGATGAACTCACCCGGCTGCAGCACGTTTTTCTTCATGCCGGTGTAGAAGTTGTCCAAGGCGATGCGGCGGGTCTTGTCACCCCGGCGCAGCACCAGCGTGGCCCCCAGGGCCATCAGGCAAGGCATGGTGTCGCCAATCGGTGAGCCATTGGCGATGTTGCCGGCCAGCGTGGCGGTAGAGCGGATGGGCGGTGAGCCAAAACGGCGCAGCACCTCGGTGAAGTCGGGGTAGGCCTTGGCCACCAAGGCTTCGACCTGCGTGAGCGATACCGCTGCGCCGATGCGCCAGGCGGTGGCCGTCTCGCTCACTTGGCGCAGTTCTTTGACATTGCCCAGGTACATGATGTGCTCGGGGCGGCTGAACTGCTTGTTGACCTGCAGACCGATCTCGGTGCTGCCCGCCAGCAGCGTGGTGCTGGGGTTCTTCACCAGGTAGTCCGCCACCTCGGCGATGGTGGACGGCGAGACGAATTCGTTGCCCTTGCGGGTGCGCACCACCGGCTGCACGATGATGTCGCCGTCCAGGCTCAGGGTGGGCACGCTGGCGCGCTTGATTTCCTTGAGCAAAGGCACATCGGCGCTGTCATCGAGCTGGAGCGCCTCGGGTTTGGCGCAAGCCTTGGTGGCCGATTCGATGATCGGTTTGTAGCCGGTGCAGCGACACAGGTTGCCGCTGAGCGCATCGGTGATCTGCTGGCGGTTGGGCGTGGGCAGCACCTGCACCAGGTTGACCAGGCTCATCACGATGCCGGGCGTGCAAAACCCGCACTGCGAGCCGTGGCACTTGATCATTTCCTCCTGCACAGGGTGCAAGCTGCCGTCGGGTTTTTTCAGGCTTTCCACGGTCTTGACCGATTTGCCATCCAGCGAGGGCAAGAGCTGGATGCAGGCGTTGGTGGCCACATAGTCCACACCCGTGCCAGCGGCGTTCAGCTCGCCCACCATCACCACACATGCACCGCAATCGCCTTCGGCGCAACCTTCCTTGGTCCCGGTGCGGTGCAGGTGCTCGCGCAGGTAGTCCAAAACAGTGGTGGTGCGGCGCTCACCCTGGGCTTCGACGATGCGGCCGTCGAGCACAAAGCGCACGGTGTTGGTGACTTGGGTCATGGTGCGGGGGGTGGGGTAGATAAACGGTAAGACCCCCGATTCTAAGGAAGCGCTGGCTGTTACGTCGGGGTTTTTAGGGGTTTTTGGGGTCGCAGGTCGAATCGCTCGTCCTCCATCTCCTCAAACGGGGGGCTTTGCAACACCCTGGGTCTTGCCCAAACACCCTGGGTCAAGAGAAAGTGCCCCATCAATCCGAAGCCGCATCCCCATTGGGGCATGAAGCGGGCACTTTGGCCTCCACCCCGTTGCGATGCACCCAAGGGGCCA
>JAIXXW010000258.1 GCA_027490555.1 Comamonadaceae bacterium
CCACTGATGATGGTGCAAGCCAGCAAGCCCCCCATGGACAAAGTGCCCTGGGTGATCTGGTAGGCCCCCACCACAATCATCCCGACATAGATGATCTGCTGCAGAAACTGGGTCAGGTTGGTGGACAGGGTCGACAGCGCCTTGGATTTGAGTTCACTCGTGGCGATGGTGGCCGTCAATTGGCGCCAGCGGTCCAGCAGTTTCCATTCGGCGTTGCAGGCCTTGATCGATTCAATGCCATCAATGGCCTCGATCAGCAAGCCGTTTTTACGGTTGGACTCGGCCATGTGCATGGCGGTCAACTCTTCAATGGGCTTGCGCATCCACATGCCCAAAATCACGGCCAAAGGCAACACCACCAGCGGCACCAGGGCCACAGGCCATGAAATCATGGCGATCACAGCAATGAAGAAAAGCGCAAAAGGCGTGTCTGCCAAGATGAACAAAGACGACGAAGTCAGGAAATTTCGCACCGACTCGAAATAACGGATTTGCGATGCAAAGGTGCCCACCGTTCTGGGGCGCGCATCCATGCGGATGTCCAGTGCCTTGCCAAAGAACACACTCGCCAAATCCTGGTCAATGGCTTTGCAGGCCCGGTCCACCAAATGGGCCCGCACCTGTTTGAGTGTCAGCTCCAGCACAATGCCCAGCAAGGCCCCCACCGCCAAAACCACCAAGGTCGAGTAGCCCTTGGTCGGCACCACGCGGTCATACACCTGCATGGCGAACATGGCCCCGACCAAGCCCACCACACTGATCACAAATGTGGCCAGCACGGCATCCAAAAACACTTGCCGGTATTGCCGCACCACATACACAAACCAATCGCCCGCCGAGCTCGGCTTTTCAACCATGTTGTCGGCCTGCGCCTGTCGCGAAGGCTTGAGCATCAAGATCCGGCCTTCCGTCAGCGCTTGAGCATCCAGGTTCAGGCTTTTCCCCTCATGGTCTTCTGCAGCACATTGACCACCGCTCAGCTGTCCACGCAAAACCAGCACCCGAGCGCCATCTTTGGACACCCACAGCAAAGGGAAGACCGAGCGGGCCATCTGACCGGGGCTGACCTCGGCCACATCGGCCTGAGAAAAATGCACGCGCCACAACTCCATGGCTTGCATGTGGCGTGGCAACTCGGCAATCGGCACACCGTCCCTGTTTTTCTCCACCATGCCAAAACGAAACGACGGCACCGCATGCCCTTGCAGCGACGCCAAACGGGTCAGCTGGGCGGCCAGCTGGGGGTCGTGCAAATAGTTTTCGACAACGTCGGACACGGCAGACGCAAGGGGAGCTACAGAATCATTCATGGATCAAGGATGTATTTTGGGCTCGGATGGCGCCCGTCAGGATCAACAGCCTCAACTGGGACTGCAAAAGGGAAAAGCGCACATCGGCCAAATTGAAACCCGCCTGGGTTCGCTCTCTTTGCGCATTCAACACATCCAGCCAGTTCTTTTTGCCGATCTGGTACTGGCGCAACACCGAAGCCATGAGCTCCACCGTGGCGGCCTCCAAGGCCTGCGCAGGTGGCAGCTGCGTTTGCAAATTTTCAATGTCGTTGTGCAGCGTCAAAACCTGCGAACGCAAGCTCAACTCCAGCACCTTCATCTCCTGCTCGGCGGCTTCCTGGCGCGACACGGCGGACTGGATGCCAGCCAAGGCACTCAACCCCGCCCCAGACTGGAACTGCAGCCCCATATAGGCCCTGCCCCGATCCGGCGAGGTGAACAGCGGGCCGGACAGCACATACTGGTAGCCCGCCACCACCGTCGGCATGGTTTGGGACCGGGCCAAGGCAATTTGCGCCGAAGCAGCCTCCATTTGCGCCACCAGCTTTTGCCGCTGCGCCGAGTACTCCAAAGCCCGCTCGGCCACCTCCTGGGGGTCGGCCACAGCGCGGTAATCAATTTTTTGGGGTTCTGTGGGCAGTCCCACCACTGGGCCCACCCACTGGCTCAGCTGGTTGCGCGTGCTCTCGAGCTGACGGCTCATCTGCAACTGCTCGGATCGCGCTTGCTGCAGCCGCGCCATGGCCAAGGTGGTGTCGGCCTCGGGGCTGATTTGGGCTTGTACACGCCTTGAGATCATGTCCACCAAACGCTGGTGCTCTTTGACGTTGTCATCTGCCGTGCGCAAACGGGCAGCCAGCCGCAGCATCTCGAAAAACGAGCCCCCCACCTGGCTCATGGCATTCAATTCGGCTTCTTGCAAGGCCGCTTGACCCACACGGACATTGGCCTGACCCAACTCAATCCGCCCATCGATCCGCCCCCCCGCCCAAATGGGCTGCTCCAGTTTGGCAATGCTTTGGGCAAATCGGGAATCGGATCGCACTTCGCTGGTCAGTGAAGGGAAACGCCCCCAGTTGGCGGCATCCAGCTCGAAGCCTTGGGCCTTGAGCTGGCTGCGCGCCTGAAAGATGGACGGGTGCTGTGTCACCGCTTTTTGCAGCAATTCGGTCAGGCGGACACCCTGGGGCTGGTCAACAGCAGTCTTCACCTCGGCCACAGCCAGATTGGAAACCAGGGCCAACATCACACCCAGAAGGCCGCATCGCCAAACCCACCACACCGGCTTCGATCGCCCAAGCATCATTGTCGGAACCTCAAAAATGTGACCACTCAACGTGGCGATCCCGGGAACCACCATTTTTTTAACCCAAAAGAAATCAAAAAATTTTCTTGCATGATAACGGGTGTCCGCCCTCCCGCTGAGTGTGATGAAGGAACATACACCCTGGAAGAAATGGTGGCTGAGCATCTCGGTCACCACGGGTTGAATTTCTCGACATCCGCATTATCAACGCTAGTGGGTGCATAAATCCCCACGAACACAGAAAGTTCTCAACCGGGGACAACAAGCGCGAAGCGGGGCTTCATGCCAGAAAGAAGCGACAAAGCAGGGTTGCTGCGATTGCTGAAGGTCTTCCGTGAGCCTGCCTGCGACAGCCACATGCAAGGCTGAGCCAAACTGGCCGAGACAAACAGACATCTCGATTCATAATCGCAGGATCAACAAGTTCATTCAATTGCCCTCGGCGCAATGCCACGCAGCCGCAGGAATCTAAGGAATCAAAGTGACGCTCTCCCTCAACCAACGGCTGGCCCAAATCAACAACCTGATTGGATCGCAAGCGTATGCTCAAGCACATGCGGAAATCGAGCAGCTCGCGCAAAACGACGCAGCGCAGCGCCCTTTGAGTGCGCTGCGCGCCCTGGCATGGGCCATGCAAGAGCGCAAGGAGGAGTGCACAGCAGCACTGTCGACCTTCGGTCGGGTTCAAGAGGGCGACAAAGCGGAAACCTTGCTGGCCGCAGGCAGTGCCGCTTTCCGTTCAGGTCTGACCCAGCCTGCTCTGGCTTACCTTAAGGCGGCGGTGGAGCAAGCCCCTGAGCACCCCTTGATCAATGCACGACTTGGGGCCTGCCTTCTGGCCTCGGGCTTGCTGACAAAGGCCCGCCCTTACATCCAAAAGGCAGCCGAACTGATGCCCAACTCGAGCGGAAGCCTGCTCAATCTGGCTCACCTTCAGCTCGAACTCCAAGAACCCGAGAATGCCCTGGAAGTGCTCGAACGCGCTGAAGGTCTGCCCGACTGCGAAAAGGACATCCTCAACAGCCTGCGTGCCCAGGCACTGATCCGACTGGGAAACGCCGAGGCTGCCACACGGCAGCTGCGCATCAACGCAGAAAGCGGCAATGTACAAGACATGGTGGCGCTGGTACGCCACCTGACGACGATGGACCAACACGACGAAGCTTGGCGCTGTCTGCGCGAAGCGATAGAGTCGGCCCCTCAAAGCATTGAGTTGCTGGAACTGGCTGCCGAGCTCAGTCAGGTCAAGGGCCACTATGCCGAGACCAACCGCTTTTTAGGGCGTGCTCTGGCGCTGGCGCCAGACAACGCGTCACTCTGGCGGCGACGAGCCACCCTCGCGGGGCGTCGGTTGAGCCAAGAGGTGGCCAGAGAGGCCGCCAACAAGGCCCTGGAACTGACGCAAGCCAAAGGAGGCCATGAACATGCGCTGTCCCTGGCCACCCACGCCCATGTGCTCGCGGAAGAAGATCAACTCGAGGCGTCGCAAGCCGCTTACAGACAGGCTCTGGAACTCAATCCCCGCTGTATCCCAGCAATGCGGGGCCTGGGCCAACTCTTGATGCAGCTGGGCCATGTGGATGAGGCGACGGCCCTCTACGAGGAGCTCAGCCAGATCGCTCCGATTCAGGGTTGGAGCCAACTCATTCACGCCCGTGTTCTGCCTGAAGACGAGAACGCCCTGCAACGCATGGAGTCGGCAGCCCGACGCCCCAACCTGGAAGGCGCTGTCCAATCGAACCTGCTGTTCACGCTCGCCTCGGCATGGGAAAAGAAAGGCGATTTCGAAAAAGCCTGGGCTCTGGCCACGGAAGCCAATGCAGCCACACGTTCTCACCTGAACTACCGACCTGAAGTGCACCGCAGCCGCGTCGAGCGGGAAATGGCGCGTTTTTCGCGCCCTTTCATGGACAGCAGAAAAGGCTGGGGCATTGACTCCGAGGTGCCTGTGTTTGTCCTGGGCATGCCACGCTCGGGCACGACGCTGGTCGAGCAAATCCTGGGCAGCCACAGCCAGGTGTTCGGCGCTGGAGAACTCTCGCTCGTGCCCGAGCTGATTCAGAAACTCAATGCCTGGGAAGCCAAGGTCGGCTCCCGCAGGGAATACCCTGATTGCGTTGATGAAATGACGCAGGAGGAGTCGAAAAAATTCGCCCACAAGCACTTGCAGGAATTGCAGGCCTACGCCCCACATGCCCAGCGCATTGTGGACAAGCTGCCGCACAACTTTGAGCACATTGGCCTGATCAAGTTGATATTCCCGAACGCCAAGATCTTGCACCTCAAGCGCGAACCCCGCGATGTGGCCATGTCCAATTACTTCGTCGATTACGGCGCCAAGTTTGGCGGCATGGGGTTTGCTTATGACCTCTCCTGGATCGGCGAACAACTGGTGGACCACCAGCGCCTGATGCAGCACTGGCACCAGGTGTTTCCAGGACAGATTTTGGAGGTGGACTACGACGCGCTGGTTGAAGACGTGCAAGGTTGGGCGCAACGCATCATCAGTCACTTGGGTCTACCCTGGGAAGATGGTGTGCTGTCCTTTCAGGAATTGGACCGAGCGGTCAAAACGGCCAGCGTCTGGCAAGTCAGGCAACCTGTCTACAAAACCTCCAAAGCCAAATGGAAGCGCTACGAGAGCCACCTTCAGCCACTGGAATTGGCGATGTCTGAAGTTCCGCCGATGCCCACGCCCCTGCCCTTGCCGCAACTTGAACCCGGCCTGTTTCTGCAAGGCATGGACCACCTCAAGGGCAAACGTCTGACAGAGGCGGAATCGTGCTTTCGAAAACTGCTCAGTGCCCGCCCAGCCCATGCCGCCGCCCATCACTTCCTGGGAGCCACGCTGGTTCAGCTCGGGCAGGCACAAGCGGGCTGCAAAGCCATGCGCAGGGCATTGGAGTTGCAACCTGGGCAGCGCCAATGGCTTGAAAATCTGATCCGCGTCGAGGAGCATCTCGGCCATAGTTCAGAGGCCAAGGTCCTCAGGGAGAAACTGGCTCGACAGACTTCCGCCATGGGCCGCGCATCGAACGATTCACCCATGCCCGCCTGAGGGTCAAGCGCATGCGCCGAGGTGCACTTGTGCGCCTGCCGGATCGCGGCCGTGTGCATCGCTTCAGGCTTGCGGCATCGCTCAAGGTCAAAGGCCCTGACTGGATGACACCAGCGGGGTCCAGCCCACATCAGCGCCCCGGCTTTGGCCTGGGGCTCCATGGAGATTGGTGGTTTGCGCACTTGGCCATCCAGTCCTCGCGCAAAAAACCAAACACATGAACGTCCAAACGCTCACCCGGTTTGCCGCCCGGCAGTTCACGACGCAGCAGCCCCTCACGCTCAAACCCAAGGTACTCGCACAGCGCAATGGATGAGGCGTTGGGGCCGCGCACCTCGGCCTTGATCTTTTGCATGCCAAGTTGTTCGAATACAAATGGAATGGTCCAGGCGCTGAGCTCCTTGGACACTCCTTTGCGCCAGTACGATTTGTCACCCAAAACACGGTTCGTGACCGAAACGCCCGTGCGTGGGTTAGCCAAGATCGTGGTGAAGCCAATCAAACGCTCTTCATCCCGGGTGTAAATGCCCAGATGAAAGCTCCATTTGTTGTCAAACCTCTCTACATGGCGCCGGGCATGCTCCAGCGTCCAGCCGCGGGGGCGAGAGCCCAGCTGGGCTTGGATAAGCGCATCGTTCCACCAACTGACGTAATCGTCGGTGACCATCTCCGGCGTGAGCGAACGCAACTCGAAATGGGGCGTTTGTACGCGCAAAGGGGAACCTCTGGATATGGCGGGTGCTGGCATGGCCGACATGGTCTGTCCTTGGTGATGTGGGGTCAATCAAACCCAGGCCCCGTGTAAAGCAGGGTCATGGGCCAGAGATTCAGTGCACGGCACACCTGCGGCTGATATGGGTACACAGGACATGGTGGGTGCCGAGCACTCAGCGCTCACTCAGGGGTCGGATGCCCTGACCAATGAAGGGCTCGAGCAACAGAGCCAACACCGAACGCTCGCCGGTCAAAATGGCACAAGTGATCTGCACCCCCGGCCGCAAGGGATACACCTCATTGCCCCGCCGGAAAGAAAACTCCTCCGGCTTTAGACGCACCTGGTAGTAGGACTGTCCCGTTTTTTCATCGAGAACCGAGTCTGGACTGATATGAACCACACGGGCTTTGATGGTGGAATAACCGCTGGCCCCAGAGGCCAGGGTCAGGCGTGCCGGCGAGTCGATCTGAACATAGCCCACATCGCCGATGGGCAGACGGCCATCGATCAACAAAGCTTCCCCCTCGGGCACCATGGTGGCGATCAATCCTCCCGGTGCGACCACCGCTCCCTTGTTCTTGAAGTACAAGGCCTGGATCGTGCCAGCCACTGGCGCTCTCACCGTTGATCGGTCCTGGGAATCGCTGGGCTTGCGAAACCGCTCCCTCAAGGAGGCCCTTTCGATATTGGTCTCCTGAAGATTCTTGCGTAAATTGCTTTCCTCTTCAGATTTGAAGGCCTGCAGACTGGCCTGTTCTTCCTCCAACTGGCGTGTTACCCGCATCTCGGTGGCCACCGCCGCATCCCGATCCGAGACGATTTGCTCCTGTTCACGCTTGAGTTGCAGATGTTCATACTCACTGGTGAGCTTTTGCTGGAGCAGACGCTCGCTGATTTTGACCTGTTCAGCGATCAGGACTGCACGCCGCTTCAGACCCGACAGTCGCTCCCGCGCCTCCTGGATTTCAGCCGTTCGGGATGCAATCCGAGATTTGCGGGCTTGGATACCAGACTCCACACGGCTTTGGTTGGCCCGGAACTCGTCGAGTGCGTCTTTGGCAATGTCAGGAAACTCTTTCGCCAGGGCGGCGGGCACGACAAAACGGCTGGCGCCGGACAAGGAAGCTTCGAGCCGGGCCATCTTGATGTCCAAGCTGCCCATCTTGGAGCGAATATCACCCACCTCGGCATCGGCTGAAACAGCATCCAACTCCAGGATCACGTCGCCTGCCGCGACGAACTGCCCATCGCTGACCACGATGTTTCGGACAATGCCCCCCTCAAGGTGTTGCACCTTCTTGAGTTGGCCTGCCGGAATCACTTGACCCTGAGCGTAACTGGCCACATCAAGCTGAAAAAATGACGCCCAGACCAGCGCCGACAGCAAGATGGCACCTGTCAACCAGATCACACGGTTACGCTCTTCGTCCATCCACCAGCCGCGTATGCCCGTCGGACGCTTCGCTGCAATCGCCTCATGGCCCATGGTGTTGGCAGCCTTCATCTGCGATTCGTTCATTGAGACTCCCCCTTTGGCGCGCGTTCAGCACTTTGGGTGAGCAGTTCCGGCCCCCCCTTGTCGCTGGACTCACGCTTGACCAATGCCACCTTCGGGGTTGGTTTTTGCCCCATGTCAATCACCACATCCGCCGCTCGGAGGATGAAGGCTTCATTGCTGGCCACCAACAGCGTCTTGCCCTCGGTGACCAATCGGTTGAGCAGTTTGGCCACCGCCGCTTGCCCCTGCTGATCGAGTCCCTCGGTGGGATCATCCAGGAAGAGAACGGGTGCGCCGCCCAATACAGCCCGAATCAACACAAAGCGGCGGCGCAAACCCACCGCCATGCCCGTGTCCTGGCCCACAATCTGCCGGTCCAGACCTGCTGGGTCATTGGCCAGGAAGCCTTCCAGCCCCATGGCCTTGACCCATTCGAGCACCTCGTCATCGGGCACCTGCCGATCCAGCAACAAGTTTTCGCGCAGGGTGCCATCGAAAAACACCGGCTCCTGTGGTGCGTAGCCAATTTGTGAGCGCCACCACTCTTGCGATAACTGCCGCAGTTCGATGCTGTCTGCACGAACCAAGCCGCGTTTGGGGGACAACAAGCCCAGCATGAGCTTGATCAGGGTGGACTTGCCCGAACCGTTGGGACCCGCGACAACCATGACCTGCCCTGGCTGCAACGCGATGTCCAAGCGCTCAAACAGGGGCACAGGCTGGTTGGGGTAGGCGAAGGCCGCATCCACCAGTTCCAAGTGGCCACGCAGGGCCTTGGGCGACACCCCATTGCCCTCCGAGGTTTCCTGCTCCAAGGCTTCGAGCTGGCGCAGGGCGTCTTCGGCACGCTGCGCCCGCAGGATCGAATCCGACAGGTAAGCCGCACGGCTGCAGGCACCAAACGCACGCGCGATCAAGATGTTGGCTCCAATGAGTCCCCCCGTGGTGAAGTCCCCCCGAACCACGGCGACCGCGCCCACGCTGTAGACCAGTACCGTGAGAAACTGGTTCATCATCTGAATCGTGCTTTGCAAGTCCGACTGGATCACCAGGCCCTCACGCCGGCTACCCAGACTGGCTGCCCCGACCTCCTTCCATCGCCTCGCAAGCGGCAGACGCATGGGCAGGCAACGCAGCGCCTCGGCGGCCGAAAGGAGGAACTGTCCGAGCTGCTGGTTTTTCGAGTTGGCCTTGGCGTGCTCATCGGCGGCCTGCCGCTGATTCTTTTCATTGGCATAACCCAGCCACAGCGCCCAGGCTGACATGATCAAACCAAACAAGCCCAATGGCCAATACAGCAGCGTGGCCGCCAACAGGAAAAATAAGGCAAAGGGTAAATCAAGGATGGCACCCAGGTTGGAGATCGAGGCCATTTGCTGCTGCATGGCTGGGGCCCCCATGGCTTCGCGCTTGACAGGCAATGGCACCAGGCTCAAGGGCTCGAAGCGTGCGCGTGCCAGGCTCTCGAACACCCTTTTGCTGGTTTTTTCCTCGCTCTCGCGGGTAATGGCCAGCAACACCTTTTGCCGCTGCTTGCGCATCAAAACCTCAAAGAGGATGGCCAAGATCACACCCACCGTCAGGGTCACCAAGGTGGGTGTCAGTCCCACCGTCACATAGCGGTTGAGCAAATGGATGCTGTAAAAAGACGACGCCAGCGCCAGCACGTTGATGGTGACAGTGGATATCCAGATGTCAGACACCCGGCGGTGGTTGAGCACCTGGCCCAATAAATCTCGAACAATGGCCATCATGAATTGTTTTTCCTGTAACTGTCGCCCAATGAAGCAATCACGCTGCCCCAGCGATGCCATTCTTCGCGCATGAAGGTTTGGGCCTGTTCTGGCCGCAAGACCACCGCCCCCATGCCCTGCTGGCGCAAACGCTCCTGCACGGAATCACTGGCGTAAAGACGACGCAAAGCTGCAGTCGCCCACAGTGCCCATTCTTCCCTGAGTCCACGAGGTGCAGACAAGCCAAACCAGGTGAAGGCCGTCAGATCTTTGAAACCCAGTTCGGCAAAGGTCGGAACGGACGGCAACTGCTCGATCCTGCGGGCACTCGTGACCGCCATCGCTTTGACTTGCGGATTGCGCGCATGCGGCAAAAAAGAGGTCAAGGTCATGACCGCCAGATCCACATGCCCTCCCAGCAAGTCGTTCATGGCCATCGCCCCGCCCTTGTAGGGCACATGCACCGCATCACGCAGACCCAACTGTTGCATGATGGCAGCACCGAGCAAATGGCCATGTGAGCCCGAACCTGGGGAAGCCCAGTTCAAGGGGGAGCGCAAATCCTGCAAACGCTGGTGGCCTTTGCGCACATGCGTCACCAGCACCGAAGGTGCTCCACCCAGGATCGCCAGATGCTCAAAATCCTTGAAAGCGTCGTACGACACCGTCTGCCACTGAGGCGCAATCACATGTGAGCCGATGCCCGAAATCAGCCATTGGCTGCCGTCGGCAGCAGACTGTGCAACCTGGCGCGAACCGATCGTCCCCGCCACCCCAGGCACATTGGCGACCACCACTTTGTGGGCACCTGCAGCCGAAAAGGCCTCGACCACCAAACGTCCCAGCAAATCGGAACCGCCGCCAGGTGCATAGGGCACCACAACATCCAGAGTCATCTGGCGCAGCAAAGCCGCAAAAGCCACATCCACCTCTCGGGCCGAGGCCGGCCATGCGGGCATCAAACCAGCCGCCAATGCCGCCAGAACACTGTGCCTGCGGCTCACTTTCACTGCATCATTGGACATGGCGCGCTGCAGGGTCAGTGAAGCACCGGTTTTTCGTTCTTGAGGCCACGCTCGAAGGTCGCTTGCAGTTCGGAGCGCAGCACCTTGCCCGCCTCGTTGCGCGGCAACTCGGCAAGACTCATCACCCCTCTGGGCATCATGCCCGCAGGCAAGCCCCGGGTTCTGGCATCGTCGAGCAATGCCTTCACCTGCGGCTCGGCCGTCCAGACCACAGCGGCCACCAGCACGTTCTCACCCTTGATCTGGGCTTGAAACACCGCCACCTCCTGCACACCGGGATGCGCATCAAGCATGCGCTCCACGCGCTCGGGGTAGAACTTATTGCCGCCGAGGTTGATTCGGTCATCCTTGCGACCATCGATCCGGACAAATCCATCGGCGGTCAGGGTGCCAATGTCGTTTGTATAGAACCAGCCATTCCTGAATCTGGCCTGGGTTTTTTCTGTGTCCAGGTGATAACCCGGCAACATCATCGGCATCTTGACGCGGATCTCGCCCACTTCGCCTGGCGGCAAAACTTTGTCCTTTTCATCGACCACCTGGAGCTTGACCCCTTTCTTGGGCTTGCCAGCGTGGTCCGGGTATCGTTGCAAATCAGACGGCGTCGCCATGCTGATCGCACCAACCTCGCTGATGCCGTAAGGCAAGTAAACGTTCGGGGTCAGGCTGCCGGTCGCCTGTGCGACCAACTGCTCGGACAAACCGCCGCCCACGATGCGCAGGTAACGCAAGGAAGGGAAGGCCACACCCTCCGGCAGGCGCGAAGCCATGCGCTTGATCATGGCAGGGGCCATCATGGCGTGGGTGACGCCATGCAGCTGTACGGCCTGGGTATAGGCGGCCAGGTCATGCTGCTTGTAAAAGACCACCACGCCACCGGCAAACAGGGCCGCAAAAGCAGAGATATTGCCCATGGTGAGGCTCAGATTGCCGGCCATCAAACGGGTGTTTTCATCGCAATACTCCACCGTGGTCGCCACGCGATGGACCCAATAGGCATGGTCATAGCGGACAGCACTGGGTGCGCCCGTCGTGCCAGACGTCAAGGCGATGCGTGCGGGTGCATCTGCAGCGGGCCAGTAATCGAGCATGCCTCGCAAATCCAGGGGGTTGCCACTGCGGCTCTGCCCCTCCTGGGGTTGCAGATCGGCCAGGCTGATCACCTCCAGCCCTTGCACATCGGAAACAGGCCGCACCTGTGGCGACTCGGCCTGCCCTGCATCCGAGCCGGCCAGACGCTGCACGATCACACGGGATGCCCCCATGCGCTTGAGCAGGGCGAGTTTGGCGCGCATGGGTGTGCGTGGATGCACCGGCAAGGACACAGCACCCAACCGGGCCAGGGCCAAAATCATGGCCAAATGACCCGGGTGCTGCCCCAGAGACAAGCCGACCACATCTCCCGGCTGAACACCCCTGTGGTGCAGTGCAGCGGTGAAATCGCAGACCGCGCGGAGCAAGGCCCCTCGGCTGATGGCTTTGCCTTCATGGATACAGGCAGGCGCAGCCAAATTAGTAGCATTTTTTTCTAAATACTTATCAATTAAATTGCTCATATCGAATTCTAAGCACGACATTGGCTAAATTGCCAAATGTTCTAAAAAAAGTGGGCTGCAGCTTGCGCTGCAGCCCACTTGACCGCGCCCTGAAATCAAACGGGCGGATGATCCGTCAAGGGATGAATCACCGGTTCCAGCTCTGGAGAGGTGGTTGCCGACAGGGCATCGCTGCCTTCGTCGTAGATCCGGCAGTCGATGAAAGACACTTCGAAAGCCGTCGGCGTCACCGGCGTGCCATCCACCGCCTCAACCGAGGCCATGACGCTGAAACGCTCATCGCCTTCATCGCGGAAATCATCTTGTATCTCCAGCGTGAAGCGGGCTGTCCCCTGGTCTTCCTCGAAGGACAGCTCGCCGGTCAGCACACCATCGACCAGGCTCAGGCCCAGCGCATTGGCGTTGGCGAAGTCATCCGCACTGGCCACGGCACCACTGCCCGAAGCCGGCGCACCAACCTGGATCTTCAGGTCCATCGCCAGATCGGTCGGGCCCATGCGCAGCACCTCGAAGGTGAAGCGTGCGGAGTCCTCGAACTGACTGCTGCTGACCGTGGCCAGTTGAATGCCGTAGTCATCACCGCGGATTTCACCCGCCACCGTCGCTCCTGCAGCCGCCACATCGACGTTGTTGTGCGACGAAGACAGACGCAGGCTGAAGCGCTCATGGTCCTCCAGCACAGCATCGCCGCGAACGGTCACGCCCAGGTAATGGCGCTGCGCCACGTCGTCATAGCTCAGCGTCACATCGTCACCGGCAAGATCCGTGACGAAGTCATCCTGATCCACCATGCCCGTGATGGCGTAGTTGACACGGATGTCGCCCAGCGCCGGACTGTCAGCAGAATCCCCCAGCACATCGACATAGAAGCGCAACTCGGTTTCGTCGCCCTCGGTGCCCTCGACCATGCGGAAGTCGTCCTGGGCCAGCCCGATCTGCAGGTCGTCGTCCAGCACCAAGGCTTCGGCAGAAGCCACCACAGCCGCAGCGCCCAGAGGCGAATTGCCCGCAAAGGCCTGCACATCGTCGATCACCAACTTGAAGCGCTCATCGGGTCCGAACACATTGTCACCGGCCACCCGGATATCGGCAAAACCGAACCCAATGCCCTTGCGCAAATTGAACTCGGAGATGCCGGAGGGCATGCTGCCACCGACAAAATCGTCGCCGATGGTCGGGTTCAGACCGCTGCCTTCGATGTGCCAGAAGACCTTGACGCGGGTGGCGTTGGCGGGGCCTTCGGCAGAGAAGCCAAAGCGGAAGGCGTTGTCGTCGCCCTCGAAGGACTCCACCAAAGTCCCGGTCACCGAGCGCACGGACACACCGACATCGTCATCGATGATGGTTGCCAGCACCGAGGTATCCCCCAGGATGTCGGCACCCACGGCATTTTCAATGACCACGCGGAAGTCTTCGTCGAACTCCACACGTGCATCACCACCGGTCAGAACCGTCACATACTTTTGCGATTCACCGGCCGCAAAAGTCACCGCGCCGCTGGGGAACAGGCCCCCAAAGTCTTCCTCATTGAGGTCGGCATGGGCAGTCTCGATGCGCCATTCGAAGGACGAAATGCCAGAGACATCGCCCGAACGGGTCACCAGGAAGGTGAAGGCCGTGTCCGCCTCGGGATTGCCTTCGTTGATGCGCGTGTTGGCCATGCTGAGCATCAACACCGGGTCGTCGTTGACCACCGTCTGCACCAGGTTCGACGTGCCCAGGTTGGTGCCATGCGTGCTGGTCGAGAGCGACACGCTGAACTGCTCGTCGTACTCGCCCACTCGGTCGTGCTTGAGGCGCACCTCGATCTGGCGCGCAGCGGCATCCCCATCGGCATAGGTCAGCGTGCCGCCGGCAAACGGCATGTCCGGTGAGACACGGGCCGTCAGATCGACCTGTGTGGCTTGCTGGCCTGTCCAAATCCAGATGCTGTCGATGTCGCTCTCGGTGATGGGACGTGCACCGGCCTGGGCCACCTGCCAGGACACCGTGGCCTCGCCCAAGGACGAACCCGCACGGGTCACATCGTAGTAGAAGGACCGGAAGCTCTGTGCAATATTGCCCTCCAGCGGCGCCTCAGCGGCTGCAGTCAGACCCTGCAAGGCCACCAGCGACACTGTGCTGTCGTCGTCGATGACCGTGGTCTCGGCCGTCGCCTGCACCGCCTCGCCACCGCCGGGCAACGGGGTCAGGGTCATGCGCCAGGTCGAGTTCCCTTCGTCCAGGCCATCACCGATGACCTTGACCTTGACCTGCATCGAGGTTTGACCAGGCTGGAACACCGCCGTACCGGACAGTGCACCGCCCCACACATCGGCCGCTTCCAGCGCCGAGGCATTGCCCGTGGTACGTGACAGTGCCCAATCCACGCTGGAGGGCTGTGCGATGGCCGCCGCGTTGGACGAACGGGTGATGGTGTAGACCAGTTCGGTGTAACCTGCGCCTGTCAGGGGATCGGCCGCGGTGACCGGGTCATCGCCTTCGATGACGCTCGCCTGCTGGACCGACACCGAGTAGCCCATGTCGTCGTTGACGATGGTGCCCGTGGCCTGCGCGGTCTTGATGGACGCGCCCTCGCTCGGGTTGCTCAGGCTCAAGGTGAAGGTTTCATTGAGCTCGAAACGGCTGTCGGCCTGCAGGTTCACCGTGATCCAGTTGCTGACCGCATAGAACTGGCCGTTGGCACCCTTGACAGAGGCCTCGCTGCCCGTGAAGCTGACCGAACCGCTGTACACATTGCCATCTGCAAAGTCCTTGGGGTTGCCCGAAGTGTTTTCCAACGAGGCTGTGCCAGCGGTGAGACGCCAGTCGACGCTGCTGGCGCCGTTGAGGTCGCCTTCGCGCACCACGCGGAATTTCACCGGGCCGCCGTCCTCGTCGACATTGGCGTTCTCGAACTGGATCCAGAAGCCTTCGTCGTCGTTGGTCAGCGTTGCCTTGGCCCAGGCCGTGCCGCTGGTGCCGTTGTTGCGGTCGTAGTCCATCTTCAGGGTGAAGACCTCGTTTTCTTCCCACTGGGTGTCGCCCTTGACCGGCACCGTGAAGGTGTAAGTCGAGGCCCCCGCCGGGAACACAAAACTGCCCGTCAGCGCGCGGAAATCGTCTGCACTGGCATAGCCACTGCTGCCGGCGTAGCTGATGCCCGCGGCCAGGGCCCCGGCATTGCTGTTGCCAAACACCAGCGTCCAGGTGGCATTGGCCGGCAGGTCGGTCGCGCCATCGCGCGTGACGGTGAACTGCAGGTTGTTGTTGCCATCGCCCTCGTCGGGCCCAGTGACCGGCAATTTAGAAATCAACCAGTACTTTGATCCACTGACCACCCAAGCACTGGCAGGCGTCTCCGGATAGATACCGAAGGTGTTCGTACTGCTGTATCCACCGGTAGAGAGCACACTTGTGATCTGATACCAACCTTCGCGATCGTTGTTGGTAACCACTGCAATCGCTTGGGACTTGTCAGCGGAGGAGAGGTGTTGTTGAACTTGGTAGCCAAGGGAGTTCGTGCCAGGCTGAGGCAAAGCGCCCCAGCCGCCATTGGCAAACCAAGGCTGCATGACCAGCACTGACTTCGCACTCAAATAGTTTGTCCCTTCACCATTCCAGGCATACAGGTCATAGGTCACACCATTGACCGTCGCAGCTGGCAGGGTGCGCAAGGTGCCAAAGTCCACCCCTTCGGTTCCCACCACCTCAACAGACAAATCGTAGTCATCGTCACCGATCTTGCCGGTGGCGGTGCTGGCGCCGGTGACCAGTTGGATCCCGTTGCTGGCGTTTTCCAGGGAAATGACAAAGGACTCGGCCGATTCCTTGCTGCCATCGGGGTTGAGCGGCAGCGACACTGTCTGCAGGTCGTAGTCGTTGGCCGTGAAGGTCACGGTGCCACGGATGCTGTTGGTGGCCGCGTCGTACCAGCCGCTGGCTGTCTGTGTCGTGGGCAAGGCTCCGAAGTCGCTTCTCTGGGCGGTGTTGCCCGCACCGTTGGCCGTCAGCTGGACCTTCCAGTCCACGGTTGAGGTGCCGGTCACGCCCTGGCCCGAGCGCACCACATCAAACTTGTAGGTCTGAGCGATCGCACCGGAGCCTTCCATCTGGGTGATGGCTTGGCTGTCGTTGATGTACACCCCCGCGTCGTCGTTGACGATGACGCCCTTGGGCCCCGTGCCGGTGGTCACGAACATGTCGTTCTCGGCACCGGTACCGAAAGCCGTCACCTTGACCGTGAAGATCTCGTCGGCTTCGGCGTCCGAGTCCAGGTTGGGGGCAGGCACGGTGATGGTCTTGCTCAACTCACTGCCCGTGAAAGTCACGGTGTTGGTGGGCAGGCTGCCGCCAAAGTCGGCCGCATCCACCACATTGCGCCCGCCCTCGCCCAGCACCGACCAGGTGACGGTCTGTGCTTGCGGGGTGGCCACGCTGCGGGTGATGGTGAAGGTGTAGGTGCTGCCCGACGATTCGCCACGGCTGACCGTCACCGGCGAAACCGAGAACAGCGTGTCGTCGTTGCGCACCGTTCCCACGGCAGTGGCCGTGTTGGCGCCGCTGAGGACGTAGGTACGGGCATTCAGTGCGCTCACCGTGGCGGCGGTGGTGTCGGCCACCACCGCTGGATCCATCTTGGCCATCATCTGTTCAATGCCCGAGACCTTGCCCAGCACCATGCGGAAAGTCTCATCGTCCTCGACAGCGGCGGTGCCCGTGAGCACGCCATCTGGCGGGTTGGAGGCATTGGGCGCATCGCCACGCAGCTTCACGGTGGTGGTCAGGGTGTAGGTCTCCACACCAAAACCGTCCACCATGGTCGCGCTCGGGTTGGCGCTGATGGTGGCGCTGCCCGTGGTGGCACCGGTTTCGTCAAAATCGCTGTTGTTGGTGTCCAAGTTGTACTTGGCCCAGTTGAAGCTGGAGCTGCCCCTCAGGTCACCCACGCGGACCACCTCGGCCGTCACCAGCGAGGTACCGGTGTCACCTTCGGTCACGCTGAAGTTGTTGATCAGCACACCGGTGTCGTCGTTGACCAGCGTGGCCGTGAGGCTGCTGGAGGCCGGGTCGACATAGCCCACGCTCGGGTTGTACAGCTCGATGGTGAAGTGCTCGCCGTACTCGACCAGGGAGTCCGGGTTGAGGCGCAGACGCACCAGCTGTTGCACATCGTCGTAGCGCAGCACCCCGTCCAGGTCTTCAACCCGGTCAGGACGGCTGAACACGCCATCGATGTGCTCCCAGCCCGCGAAAGTCACCACCCCGCCCATGACTCCGCCCACAAAGTCGTTGGCGTTGACGGTGGCCAGGCTGCCTTCGACGGGCACCACGCGCCAGGCGACAGTGGTTTGCGCCTTGTAGCCCAGGGTGTTGTCAACCCCCAGGGTGCGGTTGACCACGAAGTCGATGTAGGTGTCGCCATCGTCGCCTTCAAGCACCTTGGCGGCATCCCCGGTGATGGTCACATCGGCATTGCCGGTGTTGGGCGCCCAGTCGATGCCATAGCTCAGGTCGTCGTTGCGGATCACACCCTGGACCATCATCACGGCCTGGCCGTTGAGCGCGGCGTCATGCCAATCGACGCCCTGACGTTCGTAGAAGTAGTTGGGCGTGAACAGCACATTGCCCGCACCACCCACCGCCACATTGTCGATGCTGGCCACGGTGAACTTGAGGCTGAAGGTCTCGTTGTTCTCGACCACACGGTCGGCCACCAGCAGGTTCTCGATGCGGGTGCTGAACGAGGTGGACTCGCCCGTGCCCTGCTCACCGTCCAGGGTGATCTGGCCGGTCAGACGGGTGAAATCGGCGGCGTTGGCGCTGCCGTCGAGGATGACTTCCCAGTTCAGCACGATGTCGCCCTTTTGCACGCCTGCGCGCACAAAGGTCAGCGCCACATCGCCGGTCTGGGCGCTGCCCTGCGCCACCTGCACCTGATCGGCACGGTTACCGTGGGCCGGATCGTTGGCGTTGGCCGGATCGAACACCGGCGTGCCATCGGTCAGTGTGAGGTTCGTCAGGCGGTCATAGCCGGTGCTGTTGCCCGAAGAGTCGCTGCCGACGTTGCTGTCATAGCGATCGTTACGTTCTTGCCAGCGGTCGAGCCACAGGCGCACATCGTTGTCCACCACGGTGGCGGTGGCGGTGTAGGCGTTCGGGTCGCGGATGGTGGTGTTCCAGTCCGGCAATGGCGTGACCCGTCCGATGCCCGCAGTGTCGTGCAGCGTGGCACCGTTGTTGAAGGCAAAGCGCGTGTCCCAGCCAGATTCGGGCAGGTGCTCCGCATCGTACAGGGTCACGGTGATGTTTTGATTGCCCTCGACCAGGTTGTCGTCGGGAATGCGGAAGATGACCTTGGCCGTGGTGGCCCCCGCCGCAAAGTCGACCGTGCCGCGCCAGAAGTGTTGAGGCACAGTGGTCCAAGACGCATCGACCACAGAGCCAGTGCCCTCACCCGACTCCAGCACCCAGGTGTTGAGCGATCTGTTTTGCTGACCCAGGTCAATCTCGAAGAAAGCCTGGCTGGCGGTGGTGTCGGCCGCACTGCGGGTGAAGGTGATCTGCAGGCGACGGTCGTTGCTGGTGTCGCTGTTGCTGTAGTCGTTGTTTCCCGCAGTCAGCCAATCGCTGCCTGTGCCCTCGTAGACAGCGTTGTCGATGTTGTCTTCGCGGCCCAGGCCGTTGGACAATGTTTGCGCTGCACCATTGGCTGCCGGCAACCAGTTGAGCGCCACCGAGACGGTGGTGCCATCGTTGTCGGCCACCACAAAGGTGGCCTCGCCACGCAGCGGGCTCACGCCCGGGTTACCGTCATTGCCCGGCAAAGCCTTGGGGTTGCTCAGCGCGACGGTGAAGGTCTCGGCATCCTCGGCAAAAGCGTCGTCCTTGATGGCCAGTGTGACCACCTTGTACGACTCGCCGGCGGCAAAAACCACCGTCTTGGCCTCGGAACGGATGACACCGTTGCCATCGGCCGTGCCCCAACGCATGCCCAGGCCATTGTCATTCACGCCCTGGGTGTAGGCCAGGAAATCGGCCGTCTCGGCCTGGTGCGCGCCACTGGCTTGCGCCGCTTGCGGGCTCTCGACAAAACCTGCCACGTCGGTGCCCTTGACGCCCAGCGTCCAGTCCACGCTGGCCGGTGCGCGGGCATCGCCCTCGCGGCGGATGACGAATTGGTGCAGTTTGTAACCGGCTGGCGCCGTCATGCCTGCGGGCAATCCATCAATGGCCAAGCCGTTTGCGTAAGTATCGATCGCACCGTCCTCGCCGAACTCCACGCGGCTGTGACGGCTTTCGTTGAAGACCAAGCCGGTGACCAGGAACAGCTGATCGTCGTTGGCAATGGTTGCATAGCCCGCGTGCTCACGGTCGGCATAAGTGGCCGTGGCGATCGGGTTCGGGTCGAGTGTGACACCGGCGGGCACATTGCTGAGCACCACCCGGAAGTCCTCGCGCTCCTCGCCCACATTGTCGGTGCGCACCGCCACGCGGATGTACACCTCTTTCTGGCCGTCCTCGAAGGTCACCGTGCCTCTGGGCAGACCACCCACGCCCGCGCTTTGGTTGCTCAGCAAGACAAAGTCATTGGCAT
The DNA here is from genome assembly GCA_027490555.1 of Comamonadaceae bacterium. Taxonomy (GTDB): domain Bacteria; phylum Pseudomonadota; class Gammaproteobacteria; order Burkholderiales; family Burkholderiaceae_C; genus Limnohabitans_A. The sequence goes on from JAIXXW010000258.1 coordinate 19,760, forward strand.
CCACCGTCTGGATGGATTCGTGCCCGGCATAACCACGGATGTAGTCGTAGCCGTTGTAGTCTTCCAGCGCGGCCTGGCCCATGCCCCCCAGGGCCTCGACCGACCAGGAAACCGTCAGGCGACCGGCGTTGGCGATCTCGCGGCTGACCAGGAACAGGCGCTCCTCCCACTGACCGTTCTGGGTGTTGTAGTTCACCGTGACCGTGTCGTCCTCGCCCAGGTCGCCGCCCACGGCCACCACCTCGACGTTGACCTGGCCAGCGTCCTCGCGCACCACGGTGTCACGCACCACCAACACCGGTGCCACGTGCGTGACGTCGATGCGCATGCCATCGACCGCATTGAGCATCGTCTCCTCGCTCGGGTGGCTATTCCCATCGACCGGCAGGCGCATCAGCACCTGCTGGGTCCCGGCGGGCACCAACACCTCCACCAGCTTGAAGCCGGTGGGCTGGCCGTCGACGATCTCGTCGCGACCGGCCGCCAGAGGCCGGAAACCCGGAGGCGAGCTGTGCAGGTTCAAGTTGGTCGCGTTGGTGGTGGAAGCGTCGTAACCGTTGTTGTAATCGTCGGCCACCAGGGCCAGCTGCCAATCGCCCTGCACACGCAAGGTGAGGGTGAAGTCTTGGGCAGCCGCCTCGTTGTGAGGCAGACTGTAGGAGCGGTAATAACCACTGGGATTGTCACTGTCCAGGGTGTAGTCGACCGAGGGATCTTCGCCATAACGATTGTTAATGTCGATGACCTGCATCACAAAGGCCTGGCCCAGTTGCATGTCGTACAGGCGACTGGCCTCGTGAGTGATCTGCGGGCTGTCGTCGTCGACCAGCGACACCGTGGCGTCGCCCTGGTTGACCATGAAGTCGGGGTCTGTGGTGCTGACCGATACGTGGATGCTCTCCACGCGCTCGTCAATGTTGTCATCCACCAATGGCAGGCGCACCAACACCTCGCTGGTGCCCGGGTCCACGGTGATGTGGCCGTTGCCGTACTGCATGCCGGTGCCAGAGAGCGTGCCACCCTGGCTCAGGCTGATCGGCTGGCTGCCGGCAAAACCGGTCAGGAAACGGTCTTGGACAAACGAGACATTTTCGAACACCCACGAATTGTTGGGCATATCGAACGCAAGCTGCCCGCTCTTGCTGGTCCAACCCTTGGTCGCAGCACTCAATGACAAATCCCCATCACTCAAGTTTGCGATCAATCGGGAATAGCCATCATTCCTGATGTAACCCCGGGATCCTGCGTCTTCACCGGTGTTCCAGCCTCCGACAGCGTAGGTGGCTTCAGCGCCACCCCAGCCACCGCCATGGAAGGCGCTGCGGTCGATTTCAATGCGGTCATCACTTCCGAAACCCGACAAATTCAATGGCGCATCGGGCACGTCGTTGAATTCAATCACAACCTTGTGCTTGTCCAGGTTGATCAGGGCCTCGCCCGAGAGGGGGTCAAACACGTGGATGGTTTCGCTGTCTTCGAGCTTGCCGTTGCCGTTTTCGTCCAGGTAGGCCCCATGCGATTCGACCACCACGTGAACGGTGGATTTCACAAAACTCAGGCGGCCGCCCATGCTGTCTTCGCCGCCCGTGAAGTTGTTCGAACCAAAATCACCCAGCAAGGCTTTGGTTCGGGACTCCGTTGTCTCGCCAATGAGGGCGACACCGCGGGTGTCTTCTCCCACCTGACCCACCGCAACCATGAGCCAACCATCCTGTGCCGACAAGCACGCTTGGGTCCCAAAAGGATTGGCCGAGAAAGCGGTGTAATCGTCGGAATTGTTGGCACCTGCCCAGCCACGTGCGGCCAGCTGGCTCCTGTCGATCTCGATGCGGTCGTCGCGGTTGAAGCCCGACAGATCCAAAGCATTTTCCGGCGCATCCAGGAAGCGCAAGGTGTAAGCCCTGGCCCCCAAATCAATGCGGGCGGAACCATCGGCATCAAAGGCCTGGTTGGCTTCGACGCGCTCGGCATTGTCCAGCACACCGTCGCCGTCCCGGTCGATCCAGCCGCCGTCCTCGGTGATCAGCACCCGCTGCGCGGTGGAGACAAAGCTGACGCGGTTGAGCATGCCGCCGTTGGCGTCGATCAGGCGGAACGGGCCTTCGGTGAATTCGTTCCAGTTCTGCGCAGCGTTCAGAGCGCCCTGCTCAGCGGTAGGGTTGAGCCAGCCTCGGATGCTGTCACTGTCCGTTCCAAAGTAAGCCACCTGGTTGCCGTTGATCGACATCTGGTTGCTGTACTCGTACCAAGCACGGAAGTAAGTCGTGTAGGGCGTGGTTGTGTTGGTGTTCTTTCTCCAGTCCTTACCCGCGCTGTAGGAGCGGGTGAACTCGACAGACAGCAAATGTTCGCCCTGCTGTGTTGCATAAGCCGTGCTGGTGTAATCCTGAGAGTTGTATGTACAGTGGCTGTTGTAGTAGTTGTTGCTCGAACTCCGGTCATCCGTGTCGTAGGTGCGTCGGATCCCGAAGGCACCAAAAAGCCCCAGGCGAGAAACGTCGATCTCAATGCGGTCATCCCGGCCGAAACCGCGCAAATCGATCGCGTCATCGGGAATCGCATTGAAACGCACCACCGCGGTCTGCTGGGCCAGGTCGAGCCCATTCTGCTGGGTGGCCAGGTTGTCCGAGCCGGCTTCGTTGTCGTCCAGGTAACCGTCGGCGTCCAGGTCGAAGTAGGCGCCGTCCTTTTCCACCACCACATGGACGAGGACGACAGGATCACGCACCCAGGAGACCTGGAACATCACCTCGCGGTGGTCGATGCCCCGGTAGTTGTCCGAGAAATTGGCCAGACGGTGCGTCTCATCGATCAAGATGTCATCGCTGCAGAAATGCTGTCCCTCGAGTTCGAGGTACTGCCCACTGTTGTCACCGGCCCACAAGGTCAGGTCGGCGTTATCACCGCGGGTCGTGGTCCCGTCGACTTCATAGCTGATTCTGTAACCATTACTGATGTCGTACTGGCTCACCTTGTCGGGTACCCGCCAGCCATTGGCAGCCAGGCCGCTGAAGTTGATCTCGATCCGGTCATCAGCGCCAAAACCATCAAGCTCAAGCGGTACCACACCGGCGATCGATCCATTCGGGTTGACCGTCTTGCCATGCACATCGTTGAACTGGATCGTGACGTGGTGCTGCGCCAGGTCAATCAGGGCGTCGCCGTTGGCATCGAATGCGCGGTTGGCGTTGATCGCTTCGTTCCCGTCGAGCACGCCGTCCTGATCCAGGTCGATGAAGGCCCCGACGCCCTGGTCCTCTCCGATCTGATAATGGTCCACCACCACATGGATGTTCTGCGGCGAGGCACCGTCCACGTTCACAAAGCTGACTCGGTCCCAAAGGTGGTTGTCCTCCACCATGTCGTTGCGGCGTTCGTCGTTGGGATTGCCAAAATCTCCCAGTACAGACGTACGGTCCTCACCATCCAGACGCAACTTCAGGGCAACGCTGTTGTAGTTCCAAATGTCCTTGGTGTGCTGGTTAAAGTCACCAACGACCGCCAGATAGTCTTGAGGCCAATCGGAGCCGCCGGTCGCAAAAATCAGGGCTTCGGCAGCATCCGCTCCCCCCACCTGCGAACCGGTGATGTGCCGGCGTGTGTTGAGCACATCTTCGCCAGCCTCCGGGATGGCCCAGCCGTTGCCACGCAGGGCCGCCACGTCGATTTCGATGCGGTCATCGCGTCCGAACTGACGCAGGTCCAGGGCCACATCGGGGACATTGTTGAAGTGCAGCACCACCGGGGCATGGCGCAGTTGCACGCCCGCCTCGCTGCCGTCGGCGTTGAAAGCCAGGTTGTCATACGAGCTCTCGTTGTCGTCAAGCACCCCGTCCTTGTCGAGGTCGATGAAGGCCCCGACCCCCTGGTCCTCACCGATCTGGTAATGGTCCACCACCACGTGCACCGTGGGGTTCCTGACAAAGCTGACCTGGTCAGCCAGGCTCAGGTAGCCGTCGATGATCGGATTTTGGTCTTCTTCCGCCCCAAAAGTCGCAAGCCAAACGTCATCCTGTGAATAGCCCCCATCAGCCGTCTTCAGGTCACCCCTGAACCGAAGACGTGCAGTGTAGCTTTCTTCATAGATGTCCTGACGCTCTGCCCTCAATCTGGGGTAATCGAACGTGGCACCCAAGGGCGTACGGCCAGTGAGATCCCAATCCGTTCTGGCTCGGCCATCACGGATGGTGTCGCGGTTTCCCTTTTCGAGGCTGTATTCGGTGAGTGTGCCCAGTCTCCAGTCACGGCTCAATTCATCGAGGTTGATCTCGATGCGGTCATCCCCGCCAAAGCCGGAAAGGTCCAATGGCTCATCGCCAAAGCTGTTGAAGCGGATGGTCACGCTGCGCACGTTCACACCCACCAGATCCTGTCCATCGGCGCTGAAGGCGAGGTTGCTGTCCACCGCCTCGCTGGCATCGAGCACACCGTCGCGGTCGGTGTCGATGTAGGCGCCGACCTGGCCCTGATCGTCGTTGGGGTTGTTGTCCACGATGACCTGCAGCTTGGTTGGCAGCTCACGCAGGGGCGCAAGGTCTTCCAGTGCAGCGTCAAAACGGAAGGTCAGTTCTTTTTCGGTCTCGCCAGCCGCAAAAGCCAGCTGCCCCGACAGTGCGGCCGAGCCGGCCAGCAGGCGTCCCGAGTCCACTTCTTCAGGCAAGTTGGCGTCGTAGCGCAGCACATCGTCGCCCAGACCGCTCGGGCGTGTGACCTTGATCACCACGGTGCGCACGCCCGCCGCGTCGAGCTCGTCGCTCATGAGCTCGAAGTCAGGCTGCAAACTGTCGCGCTCAAGCGCAGCGACGGCCGACATGCCCGCCGATGTGTTGAAAATCGCCTGTGCGCCCAAGGCCACATCGGCGCTGGCGCTGGTGTTGTCGGCATCGACTGTGATGTCTTGCAACAGGCGCAGGGATTCGAAAACGCTGCCGTCCTGAGGCGCCATGACCACGCTGGCGTCCAGACCTTCGATGCTCCACGCCAGGGCATCGCCGATGCCGTCCCAGCTGGTGTTGACCTGCAGGAATTTGACGGGAATGCCGTCGCTCTTGCGCATGGCAAACCCGTCGAAATAGGCCTGCACATCCGCAACGGTGGTTTCGGACGTATCAAAGGTCTCGTCCCACCAGGCCAGCAAGGCCAGGGTGGTGTCAGAGTCAGGTTGCGAAAGATCTGCCAGACCGCCCAACGAGCCATTGGCATTGCCAGCCACACCGGCAAAGCTCACTTGCAGCGCGTCGATGTCGATCGCGGCATCGGCCCGCACAGGAATCCACATGGTGCTGCGCAGGCCAGAGCCTGCCGAGCTGTCCACAAAAGAAACCCGGTCAAAAAGGAATTCCTGCCTGTCGATGTTGATGTTGGTCGCCAAACGTTCGTAGGTGAATGTGTTCGAATCGAAGCATCCTTTGACCGCCAAATGGTTGCTTGACCAATTGTGGTATTCCGCACGGAAGAAGGTACGGTAATTGCCATTGTTGTTGAAACCGATTCGTCCACCCGTACCCGACCAATTGTTGGTGCCCGACTGGGCATCCTCACCCACCCAGCCATTGGCGTGGAATGCGGCGCGGTCAATTTCCACACGGTCGTCGGTACCGAAACCCGAGAAATCGAGCGGACTGGACGACGGGGCATCGTTGAAATGCACCACCACCGTGTGGTCTGCCAACCGCACAAGGTCATTGCCTTGCGCGTCAAAGGCTTGCTGGGTTTCGTTATCTTCCCGGATGCCGTTCCTGTTGGTGTCGATGTAGGCACCGCCGTTGTCCACCACCACGTGGACAGTGTCATCGCCCGACAGAACACCGCCCACCTTGTAGCCGGCATTGGCCTTGAGGTCGGAAAACTCCAGCCAGTTGTCCCAGCTGTCGTTTTGGTCTTCGCCCGTGGGATTGTTGAAGGTGTAGGCGACCGCGAGCGGGTCGTCCACCGCCTGCACATTGCTGCGGGTGTAGGTGAAATCAAAGACCGGCGCACTGGTTTGCCAGGTCAGGCCACCGTCGGTGCTGTATTCAAAGTAACGGGTGTGATCACCCGCTTCGCCCTGGGTTGTGCTCGCGGCGGCGGTGCCACCGCCATGGGTCACGTTGATGTGGAGCTCGGTGCTGCCGGTGACGGGCTTGCCCAGATCCACCAGCAACTGGGCATGTTCGTCAACGCCTTCGATGGCGGTCTGGCCCAGGACACGCAGCGCTTGCACCGGGGTGCCGTCGTTGTCGAGCACAGCCACGGTGCCCTGGCGGTCGGCCAGGTTCACGTTGGTGCCAGAGTTGCTGGCCAGGTACACCGACAGGCCTTCGGTGGTTTCGTAGCTGCCATCTTCGAGCACATTGACCCGGATGGTCTGCACACGGTTTTCTGCCGTGAATGTCAGCACGCCGCTGGTGCTGGTGTAGTCGAGACCCGACTGTGCGACGCCGAGCGAGCCCTCCACGGTTCCGTCGCCCGTGGGGCTGTAGGAAATATCGTGGGGGATGCGGACGTTAACCGGCACCACGCGGTCCTCGGCGGTGTATTGCTGGTCAATGCGCACCAGCTGGCTGGTCCAGGGGTCGTACTCTTCGATGAATTCGTTGCTCAGCCAGATGCCGGCCTCGTCGCGTTCCACCGTGAAGCGGGCCAGCGTTTTGCTCTCGCCGATGCCGCGGTTGAGCACGGAGGTCTCGGACGTTCCGCTGGTGAATTCATCGATCAGCGGGCTGTTGCCTGTGGTGCTGAGGTTGAAGGAGAAACCACCGATGTCGTTGTTGCCCGCAGGGCGGAAGATGATGGTCTTGGGCGAGGTGTCGTTTGCAGCCCATGACACTCGGCCACTGACGCTGCCCGCGCCATTGACACCGTTGGACACGACCGTGGTCAAGCCCGTGAGGTCAAACTCACCGCCCACGAGGGCCGGGTTGCCGTTGACCACCAGCACGCCCTTGAACACGCCGCCATCCCTGTAGAACAGGTTCGCATCGGCATTGATCGTCCAGTCAAAGAACACCGCCTGGCGCGGGTCGCCCTGGCGCACGAAGGTGATGGCTTGTTCGATGAAGCGCTGCACGCCAGGCAGCGATGGGTTGACGTCGCCACCAACAGGTGCAACCCCCTCGGGCAGGTTGCTGCGCACCTGGGTGATCTGGATCTGCACATCGTCGTTGACGATCACGCCTTCGGCACTGGTGCGGCCTTCGACCGTGGTGCCCACCGATTCTTCCAGGGTACCCAGGTTGTTCGGATCGGGGCGACGGCCATTGCTGAGTGTGACCGTGAAGGTTTCATCCCCTTCGAGGGTTTGACCCCGGGTGGGAATGTGTGCGGCGATGCCCTGGAAGTCGTCTGAGGTGACCCGCACCGTCACAGTCTTGCTGGTTTCATTCGCTGCGAACTGCACGAAGCCATAGGGCAGACCCTGTTGGCCGCCATTGCGCTCGGCACTGCTGTAACCACTGAAATCTGCGGAGGTCAGGCCTGTGCCGGAAAGGGTCCAGGTGACGATGGACTCGATGCCGGTGTTGCCACTGCGCTCAACGGTGAACTGGTATTCGACAGCGCCGCCGCCGTTGCCTTCGTCGCGTGAAACCCGCAAGGAATTGGTGGCGAACTGCACGGTGGCATCGTCGTTGTTGATGACGGTGGTGGCCGCGTCACTGCCATCGTTGGTTCGGGTGTCCTTGAGCGAGGTGCCCACCGTGGTGGGCTGGCCCAGTTGAACGGTGACGGCCTCGTTGGTTTCCTGCAGCCAGTCGGTTTTGGTGCGGAAACTCAGGGTCTGGGAGGTGGTGTTGGGGTTGGCGATGGCAAACGCCGCCGTGGCAGCCGGTGCGAAGGTGACCCAGCCCTTGATGGCGGCATTGTCTGCGTCGTACCAGCCCGTGGCGGTGGCCGTGGTCGGGAAGGTCTGCTCAAAGTCCGAGACCGTCAGACCGTTGGCCAGGGCAATGCTCCAGGGCACGATGGACGTCTGGTTGAGGTTGCCGTCGCGTTCGATGGTGAAGGTCAGCGTCTTGAAGTCGTCACTGAGCCCGTCCTGATCCACCGGATCTTCGGTCTGACGCAGTGGATCACTGCCTTCGGTGATGCTGCCGATGCCTGCCGTGACCGACACCTCGGCGTCATCGTCGCGGATCACGCTTGAAGCGACCAGCGGTTGACCATTGTTCAGGAGCGGGATGGTCATCGCCGCATCGCTGTAGAGCGTGACGGTGGCCGTCTTCTGCGGGTTGACGATGGAATCCTGGCGAAGCTGCAGACGCAGCGCCGCGCTCTCGGCGGTGGGCGTGAAGGTCAGTGAACCCGACAGCGGCTGGGCAATGGCCACATCGTCGGCGGTGATGCCGGTGGCTTTCCAGTAAATGGTGCCGGGTGCGCCAATCGAGGCAATGTCATACACGAGGGCGCGCTGGGCGTCGGTCTCGTTGCCTTCGACCACCTCTGCCGAGCGGGCGGTGATGCTGTAACCGGCGTCGTCGGCAACCACAATGACCGCATCTTCGGCCAGGGGGTCGAACTCGATGTTGCCCTGGCTGCTCGAGAGCTGCAGGGCCATGCCTTCGGAGGGCTCGATGTCCAGATCTCCCCGCAGTCGCACCACCACGGTGGCGGTGCTGGCGCCGGCGGCAAAGGTCACGGTGCCCGAAGGCATGCCGTTGTTGGGCACATTGACAGCTTGCTGGCCGTTTGCAAAGTCTGCAGCATTGACCACATTGTCGCCCTGGCCCACGATGCGCCAGGTGACCGTGCGCGCTTCCAGCGTGCCCGCCGGATCGCGCGTCAGGGTGTAAGTGACGGTGTGGACGGGGTCTGCGGGGCTCGCAGAGCTGGCGCCTTCGACCTGGATGTGCGAGGCAAAAACGTTGCTGTAGGTCGCCGTGGTGGTGGTGATGACATGGTCATCGTCGTTGGTGATGGTGGTGATGGCGCTGGCGAACTGGCTGTCCACCGTGGCGTTGTGTCCACCGGTCATGCCGGTGATGGTGCCCAGGCTCACGCTCAGGGCTTCACCGGTCTCCAGGATGTCGTCGCCAGCAACCGTGAATTGCACCTGCACCCGCTGGGTGTCGCCCCGCAGGGTGAAGGTCTGGCTGGGGCGGCCGTCGTCGTAATTCAGGGTCACCGTCTGCTGCTCGGCAGGCTGCAGCGTGATGCTGCTGGGGCCGGTGACGCCCGAGGCGCCGCTGCGGTTGAGCGCAACGGTCAGGGTTTGTGAAAGATCGCCCGTGCGCACGATCTCGTAAGTGAGGGTTTGGCTGGTGCCCTCGCGGCCTTCCACCACGCTGGTGGCCAGCGCGCGGATGCCGATCTTGGCATCGTTGTCTTGCACAACGCCTGTCAGGCCATTGGCCAGCAGTTCAGAGGGGTGGAACCCGGTGCCAGTGGCGTTGCTCAGCAACAACTGGAAGGCTTCATCGCCTTCGGCCACAAGGTCACCGGCCACCGTGACGGTGACGGTCTTGACATCGTTTTCGCCGACGGCCCACTGCAAGGTCCCGCTCTGGTTGCTGGTGATCTCCGCATCCGACAGCGGCGAGGCCAAGGTGACGTTGCCCTCGGTCCGGGCCAGACGGGCGCCGGTCACACTCCAGTCGATCTGGGAGGCCTGGTTCTGGTAATCGCCCGTGCGGGTGATTTGGTAGGTGTAGGTGGTGCTGCCGCCATCGCCTTCGATGGCCGAACCCACCAGGGTCGCGACAATGCCCACATCGTCATTGCGCAGGGTGCCGGTGGCGGTGGTGTTGTTGAGTGCCAGGGCAGAGCCTGCTGCGGCCAAGTTGGTGCTGTCGAGCACCACGGCAAAGGTGTCATCGCCCTCCACACGCAGATCGTCATTGACCCGCAATGTGATGGTGGCCGTGTCGCTGCCTTCAGCAAACACCGCCGTGCCAACAATCGAATCTCCATCGGCGTAGCGCACACCGTCGGCGTCGAGGAAGTCGCTGGCTGCTGCGGTGCGACCTTCAAAGTCCAGATGCCAGTGAACCGTGGTGGACTTGCTGGTGTCACCTTGACGGGTGAGGGTGTAGGTCAGGGTCTGGCCCGCATGGTCGGCCCCGTCTTCCCAATCGGTCTGGGCGAGGTTGCCACCACCCACAAAGGCAATTTCGTCATCGTCGTTGCGCAAGGTGACCGTGGTGCTCAGGGCCTGGGAATCGGTCGCCAGGCGGTGCTGCAGTGTGGGTGTGCCTGTCAGCGTGACCACAAAGTTTTCGTTCTGCTCCAACAGGGCATCGGCCTTGACCACCATGCTGATGGTCGCCACGTTGCTGCCCGGCGCAAAACGCACCGTGCCGCTGGGGAACTTGCCAGCGGCAAAGTCTGCAGCGCTGACAAAATCGACGCCCACACCGCTGGGCAGGGCAACCCAGTTCACGTCTGCGGCGGGCAGGATCTCGCCCTGGGTGTCGCGCACCACCGTGACGGTGATGGTCTGGGTGCCTGCATGGCCTTCATCGTGGGTGATGGTGACGTCACGCATGCTGATGATGGCGTCGTCGTTGGCGATCAGGCCAATGGCTTCGCGGTTGGCGCTGAGTTCACCGCCACCCTGGATGTTGTCTTCCAGCACAATCTTGAAGCGTTCGGAGGCTTCGAGCACGTTATCACCCGTCAGACGGATCCGGATCGCCGCCACGGCCTGACCCGCCACGAACTCCAGGCGGCCGCTGGGCAGCACACCGTTGAACAGGTCGTCGGCACTGGCGTTGTTGGCCCCATCGATCAGTTCCACATGCCAGCCCACGCTGATGTTGGAGCGGTTGAAGCCTTCTCGGCTGACAAAGGCTTCCAGTTCGGCGCCTGCGCCATCCGGACCTTCAAAAACTCGGAAGCTTGCATCTGCAGAAGCGAAGCCAATGCGGGCATCGTCGTTGACAATGCTGCCCAGGGCCGGTGGGCTCATCACACCGGCCGGGCCGGACACCACCTCGATGGCGACCTTGAATTTTTCAGTCAGCTCCAGAACACTGTCTGCTTTCGGATGGAGGCTGATGAGGGCGAAATCCTGCCCCTGGGGAATCGTCACCTGGCCTGCAGGCCAGTCCAGGCCCGGTCCGGCAAAATCGTCGGGGCTGGCGTCCAGCGCAGTGCCACTGTCGTAGTCCTCGACCTTCCAGGCAACGACCACATCGCGGTCGGCCACTTGGCTGAGCTGAATGCGGAACTGGTGAACGGCAGCTGTGCCGCTGGACGAACCCTCAGCGAGATTGGTGCGCTCCGGCAGAATCGACACGGACACGCCGTTGGGGGTCAATTCACCACGTGCCGCATCCACACCAAAGTTGGTGCGTGCCGCTACCGCTTCATTGCCAGGCAGATCTGCAATGCGGACCTCGAAGGTGCGCACGCCGTCCACGATCATGCCGGCGGGTGCGCGGAAGGTGAAGGTCTGGGTGTCAGAGTCGTCACCATCCATGTTGGGGTCAAAACTGATCGTACGCACCTCAGGCAACTGCAGCTCGTTTTCCGGCAGAGGGTTCTCCCCGGCTCCGACCACCGACCACGTGGCGCCATGGGCAAAGCCCAGAGCGCCTTCACGTTCGACCGTCACAGTGAACGTGACCATGTCGTCCGCATCGGGGTCGCTGGCCTCGATGCGCTGAATGTTCAGCGTGGCATCGTCGCTGCTGATGCGACCCACTGCAGAGCCCGCCTCGATGAACACCCGCCCCTGGTCAATGTCACCATGGACATCTGACAGGTTATCGGCCCCGGTGAGGTTGAGCACCACCTGACGCGCTTCGTTGACAACCTGGTCATTGACGGTCTGTACGTCCACGTAGGCGAATCGCTCGTTCAAGCCGAAGCTGACGGTGCCCGTGCTCGGGCTGGTGATGTAGTTGGCACCACCAGAAGTGGGCAGCAACTGGTAATGCACGTCAAAGGCCGTGTCCAGTGCGGTGGTGCGTTCAATGGTGAAACGCAACACGCCACCTTCAAGCACCTGCGGTCCGTCGGGCAGGACGGCAATGGTCGGATCGTCGTCGAGCACCCAGGTGAAGGCGCTGGAAGCATCTTCATCGACCAGGGAAGCTTGGCCGTCGGACAGGGTGAGAATGGCCTGCCAGTCGGCTTCCTGCTTGGCGTTGCTGTCGGTGTTCAGCACCAGCTGCACGGATTGACTCACCGTGCCCGGAGCCTGCGGAGGAAAACGGACCGTGCCACTCACCACACCGGTCTCGGAGTCGCGGGTCATGCCTTGGCCCAGCACAATCTGCGCGCTCGGATCGGCCACAGACCAGACGACGTCTTCGGCGGGCCAACCTTCTCTGTCACTGACGCCCAGCGGCTTGGTGCGGGTCACAGTGAAACTGAAGGAGCGGGTTTCGGCAATGTCGTCCTGAGGGTTGCTGTCATTGCCTTCCCAGACGGCAGCCTGGTTCGCCTGAATTCCGACCTGCAGGAAATCGTCATTGAGGACACGGACCTCGGCACTGGCATAGGCCGGATCGGTCTGTGCATACAGGCTGTCTCTGTCGTCCAGCACAAGCCTGGCGAACTCGTGGCGCTCGACTGTATTGTCCTGGCGCAGCGTCACGCTCACGGTTTTGCTGACTTCGCCCGGCGCAAACTTGAGCACGCCCGCGAATTCGTCGGCATCCTGGCTGGCCAAATCGGAGGCCTGGATGCCCTCGATGGTGTAGGCCACCGAGTCGGATTGCGAACCGTTGGTGCGGGTCACCACAAAGCTGAGGGTCTGGGTGGTGAAGGTTTCACCCGGTGTGGCAAATGCCGCCTGAATGTGGTGCACGCCAATGCCATTGTCCGTCGCACGGCTGGCGATGTCCTCGAGGGGAGTGCCGTCGGTGTCGAAATCATCCACGTCGTCGGGATCGGCCACGTTGTAGGTGCGTGCCTCGACCGGCGTGAAGCGAATGCCCCCCACCGCCTCTTGCGCCAGCAGTTTGACTGCCTTGACCATGCCCCCATCGGCTGCTGCGACCCAGAAAGTCAGGCGGCCATCGCCCAATTCGGCATCGTCAATCTGATAAACCTGGCCTGGCACTGCATCATCCAGGACGTCGGCGCCGCCCAGTTGCAGCTGCATGCCTTCGGGTCGCAGTTGCTCCAGACGGAAATCGGTCCTGACCAGAATGCCGCTGTCGGAAAGGTAATTGTTGTCCTGGGCCAGCCACACGCTTTCCATGGGGATGTTGTCAGGATCATCGGCGAACACCGCCCTGAAACCACTGACGCCATAGCCGTTCTGGCCCTGGGCCAGGGCCAGGCCCATGTTTTGGAAGCCATAACCAAAATCATTGATGACCTGGAACTGCTGTGCGTTGTTGCCAACGTACTGGCCAGACACCAATGAGAAGCGGACACCTTCGACACCGTTGACCACGGCATCTTCCGCGCGGATCCGCACGGCTTTGGTGAACATGGGGTCGGACAACGACACCCAGAAATTCATGGTGTGCGGGTTGACCCAATCCACCTCGCGCACTGTGCGTGGCACCACGTTGCCTATGTAGTTGCCACCAAAATCAAAACTGGAGGCAAAGGGCTGGAATTCGGCCAGGGAATGGCCCGGCACAAAGGTGCCGCTTGTGGACAGGAATTGGCTGGGGGTGGCCACCACCACCGTGGTGGATGGTGGCGGCTCGGTACGGAACGCCAGCTCAATGTCGTGCAGTCCGTAGCCGTCGATGGTCAGCGATGAGGCTTGGGGTCGGTTCACGCCGCCCACGTCCATGTTGGGCACCGCAGCCGGATCGGTGGTAGGGTAAGACTTGGCGGCGATGGAAGAGAACTTCAGCCCGCCGTCCACCTGGTCCACCTGCACCTTGACCGCCTTGATACCGCCTTCAATGAAATAGGTCCAGAAGGTCATGCGGGTGCTGCTGACCATGACCACTTCGCGAACCTGGGCCGGAGCCAGGTCATTGGTGACCCAGCCGCCACCAAAAACGAATTGGGAGGCATACGGGTCGAAATCGCTCAGGCGATGGCTGGTGTTGACCACCACGCCCCCAGCGTTGCTGGTGGGCAAGAAGTCGCTGACCGGAGTCCCGCCACCCTGCTCGCCTGTGACAGCGACGGTATCGATGCGCTCGTTCGTGCTGGTGCCCTCTTGCACCTGAGCGGCCTGCAACCCGGCCAAATTCACCCGCCAGAGGCCGTCGTCGTCCACCACCAGGCTGGTGGCGCTCATGGCATCACCCGGTACGGCAATGCTGCTGCGCGACAAGTCGAGCGTGACTTTCAGCTGTTCATTGAGGTCCTCGCGGACGGTATCTTTCAGGACCCGCACAGCGATGGTGGCCGACGTTTGGCCTTCGACGAACACCACCGGCCCGCGCAAATCGTCCGGGTGCACATCCGCCCTGGACAGAAGGCCCGACAGATCCACCGACCAGTCAAATGCATCGGCTGGCAGGTCAATCCCCTCGGGGTGGAAATCAGGGCGGGTGCGCGTGACGGTGAAGTACACAGCCGTGTAGCGCGCGTTGGCGTCGGTGCCCTCGACCACCTGGGTCAGATCGGCCGCGATGTTCACGCGAACCTTGTCGTCGTTGTTGACCCGCACGCTGGCACTGCTCTGCGCCGGATCGGTGGGATTGACCTTGGCATAAGTGCCATTGGCCAGCGAGACGGTGACCGTCTCATTGGTCTCGACCGTGAAGTCCTTGCGCAACACCACGGTGATGTTCTTGCTGGTCTCGCCTGGCGCAAAGCTGACCGTGTTGCCCGTCAGGCTGCCTTGCAACAGATCGTCGGCACCGATGC
>JAIXXW010000275.1 GCA_027490555.1 Comamonadaceae bacterium
AGCATGCGCCTGGGCGAGATGAGCGTGATCGGACCGTTCCGCTACAGCGGCCTGTTGGTGGCGCTGGTGCTGGGCTACCTGCTGTGGGGCGATGTGCCCAACCTCCTGGCCTGGTGCGGTATTGGGCTGGTGGTGGCAGCTGGCCTGGGTTTGCTGCAGTCCGAGCGACGGCGCAGACAGGCCTTGCAGGTGGATTGAGCAACGCCCGGATGGGGCGGCGCGCTGAAGCTGTCGATGTGCCCTGGGTCCATGGGGTGGGGTTATTGCAGATGTGCTCATCGCCCACGGGGTGGGCTCCTACAAAGCCTGGCGATGGTCTATGGGTGGGTTATTGCAGATGTGCTCATCGCCCACGGGGTGGGCTCCTACAGAGCTTGGTGATGGCCTATGGGTGGGTTATGCAGATGTGGTGATGGCCCATGGGGTGGGCTCCTACAGAGCCTGGTGATGGCCTGTGGGGTGGGCGCCGACAGGGCGTGGTGGCTGTGTGGGAGCCCACCCTGTGGGCGACAGCGCGGCTTGCCCAGCAGGGCGGCTGGACCCGGGCGCGCGTCGCTGTGCCTGGCCAGCGCTCAGCGGCTGGCCTGGTCCAGGGCCTGGTCGATGTCCCACAGGATGTCGTCCAGATGTTCCAGGCCCACCGAGATGCGCACCATGTCGGGCGGCACGCCTGCCGCCAGTTGCTGGGCCTCGTCGAGCTGCCGGTGGGTGGTGCTGGCCGGGTGGCTGATCAGGGTGCGGGTGTCGCCGATGTTGACCAGGTGGCTCATGAACTGGGCCGACTCGATGAACTTCACCCCCTGGGCCAGCCCGCCTTTCACGCCAAAGGACAGCAGGCCCGAGGCCCCGCGCATCTGGCGCCGCATCAGGGCGTGTTGCGGGTGATCGGGCAAGCCGGGGTAGTTGACCCAGGCCACGCGCGGGTCGGCCTGCAGGAATTGGGCCACGCCCAGCGCGTTCTCGCAGTGCTTGGCCATGCGCAGTGGCAGGGTCTCGACGCCTTGCAGGATCTGCCAGGCGCTCATCGGGCTGAGTGCCGCGCCAAACACCCGCAGGCTTTCCATGCGGCAGCGCATGGAAAAGCCAAAGTCGCCAAAGGTCTCGTAGAACTTCACCCCGTGGTAGCCCTGCGAGGGCTCGGTCATGCCCGGAAATTTGCCGTTGTCCCAGGGAAAGTGGCCGCCTTCGACCACCACGCCGCCCAAGGTGGTGCCGTGGCCTGCCAGGTATTTGGTGGCCGAATGCACCACGATGTCGGCCCCCAGCGTCAGCGGTTTGCACAGCAGCGGGCTGGGCACGGTGTTGTCGATGACCAGCGGCACGCCGTGCGCATGGGCCACCTCGGCCACGGCGGCAATGTCCAGCACCACCATGCTGGGGTTGCCCAGGCTTTCGGCGTAGACGGCGCGCGTGTTGGGCCGCATGGCGGCGGCAAAAGCCTCGGGCTGGGTGGCGTCGACAAAGGTGGTCTCGATGCCGAACTTGGCCAGGCTCGTGGCCAACAGGGTGACCGAGCCACCGTACAAGGCCCCGGCCGCCACCACATGGTCGCCCGACTGCAGCAGGGTCATCAGCGCCAGGGTCTCGGCCGCCATGCCCGAGGCGCTGGCCACCGCCGCACGCCCGCCTTCGAGGGCGGCCACACGCTCTTCGAGCACCGCCACCGTCGGGTTGCTCAACCGCGAATACACATTGCCAAAGGTCTGCAGGTTGAACAGCGAGGCCGCGTGCTCGGCGCTGTCAAAAACAAAGCTGCTGGTCTGGTAGATCGGCAAGGCGCGTGCGCCCGTGGCCGCATCGGGAATCTGCCCCGCATGGATGGCCAGGGTCTCGGGGTGGAATTGGCGATCGGTCATGGTCTTTGGTCTGAAAAGTTGGCTGGAATGTGCAGGAGCCCACCCCCGTGGGCGATGGCGCGTGTCACACCGGGCGCCGCGCCGAGATGACGCCGGTGTTGACGCCCACCCAGTTCAGGCCACCAAACAAGCGGGCATGTTCGATCTTGACGCAGCGGTTGCCCACCGAATCCATGCCGGCCTGGCGGGCCAGCGCATCGGCCTCGGGGTTGGCCACGCCCAGCTGCTGCCACAGGCACTTGGCGCCGATCTGCACCGCCTGCGCGGCAAGGGGCAGCACCTCCTCGCTGCGGCGAAACACATCGACCATGTCCACCGGGAAGGGGATGTCCAGCAGGCTGGCGTAACAGGGCTCGCCCAGCACCTGGCCCCCTGCATAACGCGGGTTGACCGGCACGATGCGGTAACCGTGCGACTGCATGTATTTGGCGGCGAAATAGCTGGGCCGGTGCCACTCGGCCGACAGGCCCACCACGGCGAGGGTGTGGCAGTTTTGGAGGATGCGCCGCAGCGCGTGGAAATCGTTGTCCATGGAGGGTGTCTTTCTGCGATCAGTAGCGCGCTTGGCCGCTGCGTTGCATTTGCCATGAGGCCCAGGTGGCCACCAGCGACAGCACGCCGCACACGGCCATCACGCCCAGGTAGTGCCCGCTGCGGTCGAATGCGGCCCCGGCCAGCACCGGGCCCAACAAGTTCCCCACCGCCGCGCCGCTGTACAGCGTGCCCACCACACTGGCCACCGATTTGCCGCCGAAATAATCCATGCAAATGGCGGGCAAAAGCGAAACGATGCTGCCATAGCTCAGCCCAAACCACAAGGCAAACACCAGCAGCAGCCCCTGCCCGCCGGCCGCTGCCCACAGCGCATAGGACGCGCCCATGGACAGCTGCATCAGCACCAGGGTCTGCGCCCGGCCCAGCCGGTCGGCCACCAGGCCGATGGCAAAGCGCCCGACCAGACTGCCCACACCGATCAAGCCCACCAGCCCCACGGCAAAGGCCTCACCCAGGCCCAGATCGCGCGCCGAGGCCGACACATGGGCAAAAGGGATGAACATCACAGGCGAGGCCAGCACCGTGGCCAGGTAGAGCCAGCCGAAGGTGGGGCTGCGCAAGGTCTCGCGCAAGCTCAGCCCGGCGCCGCTGCCGCCCGCACCGCTGGCCTGTGCCGCAGGCGCGCGGCGCAGCAAAGACGCCGCCAGCAGGCCCAGCACCAACACCGCCAAGGCCAGCAGCTGCATGGCTTCGCGCCAGGGCAAGGGGCCAATCGCCATGGCCACCAGCACCGGCACCAGCAAGGTGCCCGCGCCCACCCCCGAGCTGGCAATGCCCCCGGCCAGCCCGCGCCGGGTGGTGAACCAGGGCTGCACACTGGCGATCGAGGGTGTGTAGACCAGGGCGATGCCCAGGCCAACCAGGAAACCGTAGCTGATGTACACCGCCAGCAGCGACGATGCCCAGCTGGTGGCCAGCAGGCCCAGCGCGATCAGGGCCATGCCGGCCGAGCACACGGTGCGCGGGCCCAGGCGGTCGGCCAGCATGCCGCCGCCAGCACCGAGCACAAAGTAGACAAAGCCCGACAGGCCAAAAATCCAGGACACATCGGCCCGCTGTGCCGAGAACTCCGAGGCGAAGGATTCGAAAAACGCAGCGAACGAATACGACACCCCGAAGATCAGCGCCAGGCACACAAAGGTGGCCCATACCACCACCCAGGCATAGGGTGTCTCTTTCATGCAAGCTCCTTGGCTGTGATCCGGGGCCATTGTGCCTTGGCCCGGTGGCACCATGCGGCGCGGCTGGGGGCCTGTGTCACACTGGCGAACATGGACCCTTCATTCGAACAAGCCCGCCAGGCCTTTCTGGACGGCGTTGACCTGTTTGAGCGCCGCGATTTCGAGGCGGCCGCGCTGCGCTTTGAGCAAGCCTTGCGACTGGCGCCGGGCAGGCCTTCGGTGCTGATGAACCTGGGCGCCTGCTGCGTGCAACTGGGCCGCTTTGAACAGGCCGATGTTCACCTGCGCCAGTCCCTGGCCGCCGACCCCTCGCAAGCCGACGCCTGGGTCGCCTGGGGGGTGACGCAGATGGCGCTGGGCGATTGGGCGCAGGCCCTGGAGAGCCACGCGCAAGCGCATGCCCTGGGGGCCGATGGCGCTGATTTTTGTTTGCGTTGGGGCCAATGCCTGGCCCACGCAGGCCGACTGCCCGAGGCGGTGCAGGCGTTTGACCAGGCGCTGGCCCACGCGCCGACCCTGGCCGAGGCCTGGAGCCAACGCGCCCACGCGCTGCGCGACATGGGCCAGACCGCTGCGGCCGTGGCGGGCTACCAGCGCGCCTTGCAGTTGGGGGCCGACCCCGAGCTGCACCGCTATTACTTGGCCGCCTTGAGCCCGGACCAGCCGCTGGTGAACGCGCCCGCAGCCTATGTCGAAAAACTGTTTGACCAGTACGCCGACGATTTCGAGGCGCACCTGGTCGGGCAGTTGGGTTACCAGGGCCACAGCGTCTTGCTGCAGCACCTGCCTGCCCAGCCGGGTGTCCGTTTTGAACGGGTGTGGGACCTGGGCTGCGGCACCGGTTTGTGCGGCACCCTCATTCGCCCGCGTGCCGACCATTTGGTGGGTGTCGACCTGTCTTCGGCCATGGTGGCCAAGTCGCGTGCCCTGGGGGTGTACGACAGCCTGCATGCCCAGGAACTGGTGGCTTTTCTCTTGCAGACCACCGAGCAGGCCGACCTGGTGCTGGCCGCCGATGTGTTCATCTATGTGGGCCGGCTGGAGGCGGTCTTTGAGGCCTTGAGCCCCCGCGTTCGCCGCGGTGGCTGGCTGGCCTTCACCGTGGAAGAGGCCGACCCTGGTTTCGATGTCCAGCTGCACAGCTCCTTGCGCTATGCGCACGCCCTCAGCTATTTGCAACAACTGGCCGACAGGCACGGCTGGCAATGGTCACACGTCCAGCGCGCGCCCTTGCGGCTGGACCAGGCCCAGCCGCTGATGGGCGCCTATGTTTATTTGCAAAAGACCTGACGGCCCCTGTGCCCATCCCAGCGGCCGGGGTGGGGCATCCCCATAATCGCCTGTGGCATGGCCCAGGAAGGAGCATCCCGATCATGAACGCCCAGGAACGCGACCAACTTCAGCAATTCTTGGCCACCTTGCGCCAGCAGCGGGTCCAGGCCAAAGACCCGGTGGCCGACGCCCTCATCCGCGATGCGCTGGCCGGCCAGCCTGACGCCGCCTATGTGCTGGTGCAGCGCACCATGGCCCTGACCCTGGCGCTGCAAGCCACG
>JAIXXW010000220.1 GCA_027490555.1 Comamonadaceae bacterium
ACCGCGTGGTAATGGGTCAGCAACACGTATTTGATGGGCAGGTCGCTGACCGTGCGGATTTTCCGGATCAGGTCTTGCGCCATGGCCGGCGTCGCCGTGGCATCGCTCACCATGATGAAACGGTCACCGATGATCACGCCGGAATTGGGATCGCCCTCGGCGGTGTAGGCCCAGCAATGCGGGCTCAGTTGCTCGAAAGTGATCTTCTTGTCGGCCAGGTCGGCCTGGCTGGCGAAGGCTTTGACAGGGGCCTGTTTGGATGCTGTGGACATGGGTGGTCTCGGGTCTGTGGAGGAAAAGAATTTTACCTAAACGAAATGCGTTACGGATTGTTGAATTGCGGACGCCGTCAACCCAGGCCTTTTTCCAGCATGGCGATCACCTCTTCGGCAAAGGCGGCGTAACTCATCGGCCCGCCCGGGCGCAGCCAGGTGAAGGTCCAATTGATCATGCCCAGCAGCATCATGGTCAGGGCCGTCTGGTTGGTCGGGTTGAGCCGGGCCGGGTAGGCACGCTTGAGAAAACGCGTCATGGCCGAGACGATGTCGCGCTGGCGGTTGAGGATCAGTTCGCGCTGCGAGCTGCCCAGCGCCGCGTCGGGCTCGGCGCTCAGAAACTGGGTGTCGTTGAGCAAGGCCGAATGGCGGGTGGCCGAGCTTTCGTACTCCTGCAAAAAGGCCCGCACCAGCGCGTGCAGTGCGGCCCGCTCGTCCAGGTTCTGGCGCTGGGCCTTGGCCTCGGTCTGGGCGATCAGCGCCAGCAGGCGCTGGGTGTGGCGGTCCAGCAGGTCAAACAAGATCGCGTCCTTGCTCTCGTAGTAGTGGTAGAGCCGGGCCTTGGAAGTGCCGCAGGCCGCGGCGATCTCGTTCATGCTCGCAGCAGGGTAGCTGCGCTGGGCAAAGCACTGCGCGGCAATGTCCAGAATCGCGTCGCGCTTGATGTCGTGGGTGGCGGATTTGGGTCGGGCCATGGCAGTGCCCACTCAAACCGGCCAAACGACGCCGTTGTCGTTGAGGATGGCATCCAGGGGCTCGTCGTGGTCTTCGGGTTCGAGATCGTCCAGAAAGCCGAAGGTGTAACCCAAGCCGACGGTGAAGGGCTTGGGTTGCAAGGTGGCCAAGGTGCGGTCGTAAAAACCGCCGCCATAGCCCAGGCGGTAGCCGCCGATGCCGTAACCCACGCAGGGCACAAACAAGAGCGTGGGCACGATGATTTCGGTGTCCTTGGGCTTGGGGATGCCATAGGCATCTTCTTCCATGGGGCAGCCGGGGTACCAGGTGTGGAACGTCAAGGTCTTGTGCTGCTTGTTGACCACCGGCAGGCCAATGCGGCGGCGCTGGGGTTCGCCGGTCAATTCGCCATCCTCCTTCCAGCGGTGCAACACCGGCAGGGGATCGAACTCGCCCTTGATCGGCCAATAGGCGCCAATCACGGTGTCCGGGCGGTCAAACAGCCAGATGCGCATGACGCGTTGCAGGGCCTCGGCGCGCGCCAGGCGGTCGGGCATGTGCAATCTTTCTTCAATCAAGGCCTTGCGCACGGCCTTTTTGGCTTGAGCTTTGTCCATAATCCACCCATGAAATTCACGCTGATTTTGACACTGCTGGCCAGCCTGGTCACCACCGGCCTGCTCAGTCTGCCGGCCCAGGCCAAAAACCCGGGCGATGAGGTCTTGCTGGACATGCACAAGGCCTTTGCCAGAAACGACGGCAAACGCTTGACCGCCCTGCTGCCCCAGGTGCGCGGCCATGTGCTCGAACCCCTGGCCGCTTACTGGGAGATGCGACTGCGGCTGGACACGGCCTCCGACAGCGAGATCCGTGGCTTTTTGAACACCTACGCGGGCAGTTACTACGAAGACAGGCTGCGCAACGACTGGCTGCAGCAGCTGGGCAAACGCCGGCAGTGGGCCACGTTCACCGCCGAATACCCGCACTACCGCATGCGCGATGACCGCGAGGTGCGCTGCTACGCCCTGGCCACAGAGGCCATGAACAGCAAGGCCGATGTGGCCGAAGAGGCCAAACGCATTTGGTATTCACAGCGCGAAGCCGACGATGGCTGCACCTATGTGGCCGAGCACCTGCATTCGGGTCGGCAAATCAGCGCACTGGACATCTGGCGCAAGGCCCGCATCGCCATGGACGCCAACCGCTTGCGTGCGGCCCAGGCGGCGGTGGACATCGAAGCCCCTCGGGCCAGCGCCCAGATCGCTCTGATCCATGCCGATCCGGCCGCTTACCTGGGCAAACGCATCCTGGCCATCACGCGCAACCAGAAAGAGCTGGCCGTGCTGGCCCTGATCCGCCTGGCCGCCAGCCAACCGGACAAAGCCGCCCAGCTGCTGGAACAGTCTTGGGGGCGCCAACTCAGCAGCGAAGAGCGCAACTGGACTTGGGCCGTGATTGGCAAACAGGCCGCACAAAAATTGCAAGACAACGCCAGCGGCTACTTTGCCAAGGTGCAAAAAGCCAGCGACCTGAACGACGATCTGCTGATCTGGCAAGTGCGCGCTGCCCTGCGCCAAGGACAGTGGCAGCAGGTGTTGTCGGCCACCCAGGCCATGGGGCCTGCCACGCGCAACGATCCGGCCTGGGTTTACTGGCGCGCCCGCGCCTTGTTGGCCATGTCCCCCACGCCGGCCCAGCGCCACGAAGCCCTGACCCTGCTGACCCAGATCGCCAGTGTGCGCGGGTTTTACGAGCAACTGGCCCTGGAAGAGCTCGGCCAGGCCATCGTCACCCCCGAGCGGCCCGAAGCCCTGAGCGCACAGGAGAAGGCCTTCGCCCTGAACCACCCCGGCTTGCAACGCGCCCTGTATGCGATCGCGCTGGGCCTGCGGGCCGAGGGCAACCGCGAGTGGAACTACAGCACCAACCTGCACACGCCCGGCGGCATGAACGACCGCGAACTGCTGGCCGCTGCCGACCTGGCTTGCCAGCGCCAGGTCTGGGACCGTTGCATCAACACCAGCGAACGCACCAAGGAGGTGTTCGACCACGAGCAACGCTTTCCGATGCCGCTGCGCGAGACCGTGGTGCGCCGCTCCAACGACATCCGGCTGGACCCGGCCTATGTCTATGGCCTGATCCGGCAGGAAAGCCGCTTCATCATGGACGCCCGCTCGCATGTGGGGGCCTCGGGCCTGATGCAGGTGATGCCTGCCACCGCCAAATGGACCGCCAAAAAAATCGGCCTGACCCACTTCACGCCCGAGCAGATCACCGACCGCGAAGTCAATGTGGCCATTGGCACCGGCTACCTGAAACTGGTGCTGGACGACTTTGAAGGCTCCATGCCCATGGCCACCGCCGCTTACAACGCCGGGCCAAGCCGTCCCCGCAGCTGGCGCAACGGACCGGTGCTCGAAGCCGCGGTGTGGGCCGAGAACATCCCGTTTCAGGAAACGCGCGATTACGTGAAAAAAGTGCTGTCCAACACCACCAACTACGCCGCCATCCTGACGCGCCAGCCCCAGTCGCTCAAAGCCCGTCTGGGCCAGGTGGGCCCGCGCAACGCGCAGCTGGCCGAAGTGAACAAAGACCTGCCCTGAGACCCGCGGCCATCCCTAACACCCCGCACCAGCGCAGGCCCTGGTCCCCGCAGGAGCCCACCCCTTGGGCGACGGTGCGCTGCCTGTAGGAGCCCACCCCGTGGGCGAGGATGCGCCGCCTGTAGGAGCCCACCCCGTGGGCGAGGATGCGCCGCCTGTAGGAGCCCACCCCGTAGGCGACGGTGCGCTGCCTGTAGGAGCCCACCCCGTGGGCGACGGTGCGCCGCCTGTAGGAGCCCACCCCGTGGGCGACGATACGCCGCCTGCAGGAGCCCACCCCGTGGGCGATGCAACGCCGCCTGTAGGAGCCCACCCCGTGGGCGATGGTGCGCCGCCGCCAGGATCCCACCACCGTGGTCGAAGGCCGGCTCAGGCCGGCCCCAGCAGCGCGTCGAGGTTGGCCCGGATTTTTTCTTCGATCTTGCCGCTGTAGGCGCCCAGCAAAAAGCCCAGCTGCAGTTGCAGGTCAAAACGGGTGTCGGTCACCCTGAGCTCGCCGCTCACCCCGCTGCGGGCAAAGCGCATGCGGTCTTCGTTCTGGCCAGTCTCCGACTCGCAGCTCATGCCCCACTCCTGCTCGGCCTGCGCTCGCCAGCGCTCGGCCACGGCACGTGCCCCGCTCAGACCCAGGGTGTGTTCTCGTTCAATGCGCAACTGGGGCATGGGGCTACTCCTGGGTGGCTGGGGCCGTGGACTCGACCAACAAGGCGACCTCCACCAGACAGTCGTAAAACACGGGCGCGCGGCCCAGATCGGTCAGGCGCTGGCTGGTCAGCTCGTTCACATTGGTGCCGTTCAGACCCAGCTTGCGCCACCAGATGCCCAGGCCGTTGACCACGCCAGGCCGCGCACGCTGGTTCAGCCGGGCCTTGCAGTGGTAAGTGCCCCGGTCATTGAAGACACGCACCAGGGCGCCGTCGGCAATGCCGCGCTGGGCCGCGTCCTCGGAGTGCATCTCCAGCACCGGTTCGGCTTCGATGTCGCGCAGGCTTTGCACATTCACAAAGGTCGAATTTAAAAAATGGCGCGCTGGCGGCGAGATCATGGCCAGCGGGTAGCGGTCACCCGGCCCCGCCAGTTCGTAGTTGGGCAAATGGTCGGGCAGGCCGTCCAGGCCCTGGTCGGCCAGGCGCTGGCTGAAAAACTCGCAGCGGCCTGAGGGCGTCGGGAATTGGCCCTGGGCAAAGGGCGCATCGGGCACAGGCAAGGATGCAAAGCCGTGCGCCAGCAGCTGCTCGAAATCTTTCTCGTCGCCGATGGCGCTGCGGCACAGGCTTTCGTCGCTCTCGGAAAAACACGGGTCGTCAAAGCCCATGCGCGCCGCCAGCGCCCGAAAAATATCGGTGTTGGTGCGCGCGCCGCCCACCGGCGCAATCGCCGGGCGGTTGAGCAGCACGTCGGTGTGGCCATAGCTGGTGTGGATGTCCCAGTGTTCCAGCTGCGTGGTGGCGGGCAAGATGAAATCGGCATGGTCGGCGGTATCGGTCTGGAAGTGCTCCAGCACCACGGTGAACAGGTCTTCGCGGGCAAAACCTTGCACCACCTTGCCCGACTCGGGCGCCACCGCCACCGGGTTGCTGTTGTAGACGACCAAGGCCTCCACCTTCGGGCCAAATTCGGGCGATGCCGGGCGCAGCAAATCGTCGCCGATGGTGGACATGTTCAGGGTGCGCGGACGCCGCTCGCCCAGCAGATCGGGCCGCTGCAGGGCCGCGCGCCGCACCGGGAAATGCCCGGAACTGCTGAGCAGCACCCCACCTGAGCGGTGCCGCCAGGCCCCGGTGAGCGCAGGCAGGCAGGCGATCGCCCGCACCGCGTTGCCGCCACCGCGCACACGCTGCATGCCGTAGTTCAGCCGGATGGCGGCCGGCGTGGTAGTGCCCCAGTCGCGGGCCAGCTGGCGGATTTGCGCGACCGGCACACCGCACACCTGGGCGGCGCGCTCGGGCGGCCACTGCAAGGCGCGCGCTTTCAGGGCCTCCCAGCCCAGGGTGTAGCGCGCGATGTAATCCTGGTCGAGCCAGCCGTGCACCGTCAGTTCGTGCATGAGTGCCAGCGCCAGGGCGGCGTCGGTGCCGGGGCGCAAGGCGATGTGCTCATGGCATTTTTCGGCGGTTTCGCTGCGCCGGGGGTCGATGCACACCAGTTTGGCCCCCTGGCGCTTGGCCTGTTGGGCCAAGCGCCAAAAATGCAGGTTGCTGCCGACCGAGTTGCTGCCCCAGATGAGGATCAGCCTGGATTCGGCAAAAAACTCGACCTTCATGCCCACCTTGTTGCCCAGGGTCTGGGTCAGGGCTTCGGCCCCGGCCGAGGCGCAAATGGTGCGGTCGAGCAAGGAAGCGCCGAGTTGGTGGAAAAACCGCGCTGCGATCGACTCGCCTTGCACCAGGCCCATGGTGCCGGCATAGCTGTAGGGCAAGATGGCCTGCGGATCCCGAGCGGCAATGGCTTTGAGCCGGGCGGCCACCGCATCCAAGGCCTCGTCCCAGCTCACCGCCTCAAACTGGCCCGACCCCTTGGGGCCCACACGGCGCAAGGGTTGCAGCACGCGCTCGGGGTGGTAGGTGCGCTCGGTGTAGCGCGAGACCTTGGTGCACAACACACCGTCGGTGGGGGCATGCGCCGGGTTGCCTTGCACCTGGGTGGCGCGGCCGTTGTCCACCGTGGTGAGCAAGGCGCAGGTGTCGGGGCAGTCGTGCGGGCAGGCCCCTCGCACGGTCTGGGCGGCCAATGGGGCGTCGGTCATGGTTTCCTCAGGGCTGGCGGGGTGTGGGCAGGGCTGGCGTCCAATTGTGGCCCAAAGCCCTCCTCCAGCGCAGCAGGGGCTTGTCCCCCATGTGCGCAGGGGTCTTGGCAGCCACAGCCAAGTGTGGCTAGACTGTGACCATGAAAATCATCGACTCCATCCTCACCGATGCGGCCAGCATCGCGGCCATCCGCAAAGACATCCACGCCCACCCCGAGCTGTGCTTTCAGGAGGTGCGCACCGCCGATGTGGTGGCCCGACAGCTCACCGAATGGGGCATCCCCATCCACCGCGGCATGGGCACCACCGGCGTGGTGGGCATCGTGCACGGGCGTGACGGTGGCGCTTGCGGCCGCGGCATCGGCCTGCGCGCCGACATCGACGCGCTGCCGATGCAGGAGTTCAACACCTTCGCGCATGCCAGCAGCTACCCGGGCAAGATGCACGCCTGCGGGCATGACGGTCACACCGCGATGCTGCTGGCGGCGGCCAAACACTTTGCCAAGCACCGCGACTTTGACGGCACGGTGTACCTGATTTTCCAGCCCGCTGAAGAAGGCGGCGGCGGGGCCCGCGAGATGATCAAGGACGGCCTGTTCGAGAAGTTCCCGATGCAGGCGGTGTTTGGCATGCACAACTGGCCCGGCGCCCCGGTGGGCACCTTTGCGGTCAGCGCCGGGCCGGTCATGGCATCGAGCAACGAGTTCAAGATCACCATCCGTGGCAAGGGCAGCCATGCGGCACTGCCGCACAACGGCATCGACCCGGTGCCGATCGCCTGCCAGATGGTTCAGGGTTTTCAGACCATCATCACCCGCAACAAAAAGCCGGTGGACGCGGGCGTGATCTCGGTCACCATGATCCACGCGGGCGAAGCCACGAATGTGGTGCCCGACTCCTGCGAACTGCAGGGCACGGTGCGCACCTTCAGCATCGAGGTGCTGGACCTGATCGAGACCCGCATGAAGCAGGTGGCCGAGTCGATCTGCGCCGCCTTTGGCGCACAGTGCGAATTCGAGTTCCAGCGCAACTACCCGCCCACCATCAACAGCGCGGCCGAGGCCGAATTCGCTCGCCAGGTGATGAATGGCATCGTGGGCGCGGACCAGGTCATGGCCCAGGAACCCACCATGGGCGCCGAAGACTTCTCTTACATGCTGCAGGCCAAACCCGGGGCGTATGTGTTCATCAGCAATGGCGACGGCGCGCACCGCGAAATGGGCCACGGCGGCGGCCCCTGCACGCTGCACAACCCGAGCTACGACTTCAACGACGACCTGATCCCGCTGGGCGGCACTTATTGGGTGGAGCTGGCCACGCAGTGGCTGGCCCAACCCACGCAAACCGCCTGACAGGACAGGCGCGTGACCCCTGTGCCCACCAGCTTTTCCACAAGCTACGCGCAAGCCCGCCAGAAGTTCCTGAACGCCGCCCAGGCCGCAGGGCTGGCGGTGGATTCGCACATCCACCCCTTGCAGGGCCGCGACGGCGAAACCCTGGCCATGGACGTGGTGCTGGACGGCCCCTCCGATGCCCAGCGCTTGCTGATCATCAGCAGCGCCTGCCATGGGGTCGAGGGCTATTGCGGCTCGGGCGTGCAAATCCACGCCCTGCAAGACCGGCCCTGGCTGGACGCCTGTAAGGCCCGTGGCGTGGCGGTGCTGTACATCCACGCGCTCAACCCCTATGGGTTTTCGCATGTGCGCCGCGTGACACATGAGAATGTGGACATCAACCGCAATTTTCAGGACTTCTCCCAACCCCTGCCCGAGAACGCGGCCTACAAAGAAGTGCAGCCGCTGTTGTTGCCCGAGGTCTGGCCGCCCGACGCCGACAACACCGCTGCCATCCAGCAATTCATCACCGAGCGGGGCCTGCAGGCGCTGCAAGCGGCGGTCACCCGGGG
>JAIXXW010000160.1 GCA_027490555.1 Comamonadaceae bacterium
GCCAGGGTTTGCACCACCTTGTTGTGCATGGTGCCGCCAAACAGGGGGTGCGGATGGGCGATGACCGCTGTGCCGCGCACAGCGCCATCGGCTGGCAAGTCCAGCAGGGCTTCCAGCGCGCCGGCCTCGCCTGGCAAGCTCAGTGTCTGGGTCGCCTGGTTCATCAGCGTCCCAGGTGTTCGGGGGTCACCAGGCGTTCGACCACCTGGCCATTTTTCAGATGCGATTCAACGATCTCGTCAATGTCGGCAGTGTCCACATAGGAATACCAGACGCCCTCGGGGTAGACCACCGCGACAGGCCCCCCGGCGCAGCGGTCCAGGCAGCCTGCCTTGTTGACACGGACCTGGCCGGGCCCGGCCAGGCCATGGGCTTTGACTTGCGCTTTGCAGTGGTCAAAAGCCGCTTGCGCGTTGTGCTGGGCACAGCAGGCTTCGTTGTTTTTGCGCTCATTGAGGCAAAAAAAGATGTGCCGCTTGAAATAAGGACGGGTTTCGGTGGAGTTCATCCGCCAATTTTAGGGCCGTGCAGCTTGCCGTTCACACCCCTGCGCGAGGCGCAGGCTGCGCCAGGGACAATCTGCGCACCAGGTAAGCCAGCAAGGCATAGGGCCACAACCAGCCCAGCCACTGGATCAGGCCGTGAAAGCGGATGAAGCGCCCCTGCTCCCAGGTCTGCAAGGTCAGCGGGAAATAGGCATCGGCCGATGCCGTGTTGAGCAAACTCAGCTGCAACACCACGCTCGCCAAGGCCAGCACCCAGCACAGCCGCGCCGACGTGAAAGACAAGGCCAGCGCCAACACCAGGGCGACCGCCAGGCCTTGGAGCACCTCGGGGCTGACCCAGCCCCAGGCGTGCACTGGCCCGTACGTCAAGGCGGCCGACAGCGCGCTGGCCATCAAACCCAACGACAAGCACACGGCCGCCAGCACCCAGCGCTGAGATCTGCGCTGCACCACGCCATAAGCTAGCAAGCAGGGCAACAACATCCCCAGCGCCACGCACAGCGTTTCGGTCATCGGCAGCATGGGCTGCAGCTCCACATCCCGCACCGGCCAGCGCTCCAGCCAGGGCGTGTCCTGCAGGATCTGAACCCAGGTGGTCTCCAGCCGCTCCAGCACCTGCCCCAGGCCAAAGGGCACCGGGGCCGGAAACAGCAAGGCCAAGGGCCAGACCGCCAACAAAGCCAGTGCCCCGCTGGCTTCGTGGCCAAACCAGCGCTCCCTGAAACGGCTCCAGCGGCCCATCAGACCCACCCAGGCCAGGCCCCGCGCCACAACGGCGCCCATCCAGGCGCCGGCCACGTTCAAGGCCATGTCCACATTGGAGGGCACGCGCACCGGCAAAAACATCTGCAGCGACTCGAGCGAGGCCGACAGCGCCAGGGCAAACAGGGTGGCCACCCCGATGGCCGGCCAATGGGGACGGGTGCGGTGCAAAGCGAGCGCCAGCAAAAAGCCCAATGGGGCGTAGCCCAGCACATTCGACAGCACATCAAAACCGGTCCAGTAACGAGGCCAGGGCGCCGTCAGGAAGGACCAGGACACCACCCCCTGAAAGCGCCAGTTCTCAAAAGGGTAGAGGCTGGCGTAGACGATCAGGACGGCATAAATGCAGAACAGGGGCCAGGCCGCAGATGAGCGCTGTGTCATGCTGGCCTCATCGCACGCTGGCCCTCAAAAGGGTTTGACCACCACCAAAATGACCGCAACGATCATCATGATCACCGGGACTTCGTTGAACCAGCGAAACCAGACATGGCTGCGCTGCATCTGACCTTGCTCAAACTTGCGCAGCAAAGCGCCGCAACTGTGGTGGTAGCCCAGCAAGGCCACAACGATCAGCAGCTTGGCATGCATCCAGCCCTGCCCCCCGCCCAAACCGATGCCGTAGCCCAGCCACAACCACAGGCCCAAGGCCAGGGCCGGCACGGCCAAAATCGTCATGAAACGGTACAGCTTGCGCGCCATCAGCAACAGGCGCTCACGCTCTGCCACCGAGTCACTGGGCACCATTGCCAAGTTGACATAAATGCGCGGCAGGTAAAACAAGCCAGCAAACCAGCTGGCGATGAACACGATGTGAAAGGCTTTGATCCAGAGCATGGGTCAAGTGTAGCCAGACCCAGCCGTCGGCATGTCCGAAGACCGATCAGGCAAAAAAACCCCCGACCAGCGGCCGGGGGGAGGAATCCTCGCCACAGTCAAGCGGCAAGGAACCCGCTCAGGGAGGAAAAGCGGGAGGCAGCAAGCTGCCCGTGGATGAATTTATCAAATATCAAAACCTATAACAAGGGAGATTTGCTGTTTTATTTTGTTTTTGACAGTTAGAAATGCGAAGGTCTCGAGCACCCTCGCCTTGTTACCTGCGCGACCGAACCCGCCGATCCGGTTTTGCATCCGCAGGGAGTTCAGGCACAATTTTCGACATGAACCCCGTCGCCCCCTTCCCTTCCAGCCGCCCACGCCGCCTGCGACGTGATGAATTCACCCGCAACCTGGTGCGCGAACACCGGGTCACGGCGCACGACCTGATCTACCCGGTCTTCGTCCTGGATGGGCAGAACCAGCGCCAGCAGGTCGGCTCCATGCCCGGCGTGGAACGCCTGAGTCTGGACCTGCTGCTGCCGGTGGCCGAAGACTGCGTGCGACTCGGCATCCCCGTCATGGCCCTGTTCCCGGTGATCGACGCCAGCCTGAAAAACCCCACAGGCAGCGAAGCCATGAACCCGTACGGCCTGGTGCCCCGCGTGGTGCGCGCGCTGAAAAAGAACTTCCCGGAACTGGGCGTGATGACCGATGTGGCCTTGGACCCTTTCACCAGCCATGGCCAGGACGGGCTGCTCGACGACACCGGCTACATCCTGAACGACGAAACCACCGCCGTGCTGGTGCAGCAGGCCCTGACCCAGGCCGAAGCAGGCGTGGACATGGTGGCGCCCAGCGACATGATGGACGGGCGCATCGGCGCGATCCGCCAGGCCCTTGAAGCGCGCAGCCTGATCCACACCCGCATCATGGCCTACAGCGCCAAATACGCCAGCGCCTTCTACGGGCCCTTCCGCGACGCGGTGGGCTCGGCGGGCAACCTGGGCAAGAGCAACAAAAAGGTCTACCAGATGGACCCCGGCAACACCGACGAAGCCCTGCGCGAAGTCGGCATGGACCTGGCCGAAGGCGCCGACATGGTCATGGTCAAGCCCGGCATGCCCTACCTGGACATCGTGCGGCGCGTGAAAGACGAGTTCAAGGTGCCCACCTTTGCCTACCAGGTGTCGGGCGAGTACGCCATGCTCAAGGCCGCCGCGCAAAACGGCTGGCTCGACCATGACCTGGTCATGATGGAAAGCCTGCTGGCCTTCAAGCGGGCCGGTGCCGATGGCGTGCTGACCTACTTTGCCCGCGACGCGGCCCGTTTGATCCGCCAAGGCTGAGTCCCGCCATGCGGGTTTTCAGCATCTCGGGCACGCAGGTTCAGGCCGCGACAACGCTGCCCGAGCGGCTGCCCGATCAAGGCTTTGTCTGGATCGCCTGTTCGCGCGAGGTCTTCCAGACCGAGCTGGATGGGGTGCAAAAGACGCTGGAACAACTCACCGGACGCACGCTGGTGGACCTGCACGTGTCGGACCTGCTGAACGCCCAGCTGCCCTCCCGGTTTGACTACAGCTCGCACTACGACCTGATGGTGTTTCGCCGGCTGGCGCAGCGCACCGACAGCGCAGCGCCCGCCACAGGCAAGGGCCTGGCGCGCCAAGGGGGCCAGCGCCCCGGGCCGCCGGTTTTGCAGCGCATCGACACCAGCCCCGTGGGCTTTGCGGTGTTTGACCGCGTGCTGCTGAGCGTGCACCCGGCTGACTGCGCCGTGCGCGAAGCCTATGCCAGCCGCCTGCTGGCCAGCACACAGGACCAGGAGGCGGCCGACCTGCGCTCGACCGGCGCACGGGGTGTGCCGCAAAACCCGGCCGACATGATGCTGCGCATCGTCAGCCAGATGGTCGACGGTTACCTGGACCTGCGGCGCGAGCTCAGCCGCCAGCTCGACCACTGGCAAGCCGAATTGATCAACCCCCGCTCCCGCTTCAACCGCTGGGATGCCTTGCTGCAAGCCCGGTTGGCCTTGCACCAGCTGGAAGCCCTGTGCGAAGACCAGCGCACAGCCGTGCAAAGCTGGACCGAATCGCTGGACGCCTGGGGCGTCGATCCGAACAGCGTGGCCGAGGGTGAGCACGAGCTGCTGAAAATCCGCAGCCGGGATGTGCTCGAGCACATCGAACGGGTGGTGCAACACGTGCGCCGCCTGGAGCACAACACCGAAACGGCGGTCCAGATGCACTTCAATGCCCAGGGCAGCCGCACCAACGACATCATGCGCACCCTGACGGCGCTGACCGCCATCTTCCTGCCTTTGAACCTGATCGCAGCCGTGTTTGGCATGAACTTCGAGTTCATGCCCTGGCTGCACACCGCCAGCGCCTTTTGGTGGACGCTGGGCGGCATGGCCGCCATTGCCATCACCCTGGGCCTGGTGTTCTGGCGCAAGCGCTACCTGGCCCGCCTGGGCGATTGACCGATCCGCTCAAGCCAGGTGTTGCCCCAAGAACGCCAGCGTGCGCTCACGCGCCAACTGGGCCGAAGGCGCATGCCACGAACCGCGCTGATCGCAATTGAAACCATGGTGCGCTGCATAGGTGTGCACCGCCACCTCGGGGTGCGCCTTCTTGAAAGCCTCCACGGTGTCCATGGGAATCCAGCTGTCCTGTTCGGCAAAGTGGGCCAGCACAGGCACGCGGGGCTGGCGGGCGACTTCGGCCTCCGAGGTCACACCCCCGCCGTAGTACGGCACCGCCGCGCTCAGGCCCGACAAGGTGCAGGCCGCGCGCCAGGTCAGCAAGCCACCCCAGCAATAGCCCACCACGCCCACCTTGCCGCCTGAGGCTTGGGCTGCATGGTCGACGGCGGCCTGAATGTCCTGCAGCACGCCAGGCGCGGGCAAAGCCTCCACCGCCGTTTTGTAGCCAAAACCCTCGCCCATGTCGGCCTCGGTGTAGCCCAGCTCCACCCCGGGCTTGACCCGGTGGAATGTGGCCGGGGCCACAGCCAGATAACCCGCAGCGGCATAGCCGTCGGCCACCGCCCGGATGTGGCTGTTGACCCCAAAAATCTCCTGAATCACCACCACCGCGCCCTTGGGGGTGCCGGCAGGGCGGGCTTCGTAGGCAGGCACCCGCGTGCCATCGGCGGCTTTCAACTCGATCACATTTCCCATGAGGTTCTCCATTCTTGGCTCAAAAACACAGGTCAGCGGGCCAGCGCACGCTCGACGAAATCGAGCCGGTCCTGGCCCCAGAAAATCTCGCCATCGACCACATAACTGGGCGCACCGAAGACCCCTGCATCGATGGCGGCCTGGGTGTCCGCCTCGTAGCGCTCTTGCACCGCCTGGCTGCGCGAAGCCTGCATGAGTGCGTCAGGCAAACCCTGCTCGGCCAGCAACTCGGCCAACACCTTGTCGTCGGCCATGTTGCGCTCTTGCGCCCAGCAGGCCGCCAAAATCGCGCCCGCGATCTTCATGGCCGCCTGCGGGCCGTGGGCCAGATCGGCCGCAATGATCAGGCGGGCCGCATCGTCACCCCCCACCGGAAAGAACCGGGGCTTGAGGTTCAAGGGCACTTTCAGGTGCTGGCTGAAACGCTGCA
>JAIXXW010000121.1 GCA_027490555.1 Comamonadaceae bacterium
CACCTTCAAGCGGGCAGATGAAATCCAGTGGGGCCGTGGCATCAACCCCGGCGACAAGGAATTCATCGACTACTTCCTGCCGATCGTTGCCGATGCCGAAGCGGGTTTTGGTGGCGTGCTGAACGCCTTCGAGTTGATGAAGAACATGATTGCATCCGGCGCTGCGGGTGTTCACTTCGAGGACCAATTGGCAGCGGTCAAGAAATGCGGCCATATGGGCGGCAAAGTCTTGGTTCCGACCCAGGAAGCCTGCGAGAAATTGATCGCTGCGCGTTTCGCAGCCGATGTCATGGGCGTGTCGACCATCGTGCTGGCCCGCACCGACGCCGAAGCGGCCAACCTGATCACCTCGGACCACGATGCCAATGACAAACCCTTCCTGACCGGTGAGCGCACCCAAGAAGGTTTTTACCGTGTCAAGAACGGTCTGGAGCAAGCCATCAGCCGGGGTGTGGCTTACGCGCCCTATGCCGATCTGGTGTGGTGCGAAACCGGCGTGCCCGACATTGGCTTTGCCCGCGAGTTCGCGCAAGCCGTGCATGCCGCTTGCCCAGGCAAGCTGCTGTCGTACAACTGCTCGCCCTCCTTCAACTGGAAGAAAAACCTCAACGACAAGCAGATTGCGTCGTTCCAGGATGATCTCTCGGCATTGGGCTACAAGTACCAGTTCATCACCTTGGCCGGCATCCACATCAACTGGTACAACACCTTCCAATTCGCCCATGCCTACGCACGCGGCGAGGGCATGAAGCACTACACCGAGATGGTGCAAGAGCCTGAATTCGCGGCCCGCGACAGGGGTTACACCTTTGTGTCGCACCAGCAGGAAGTGGGTGCAGGCTATTTCGACGACGTGACGACCGTGATCCAGGGCGGTTCGTCTTCGGTGAAGGCCCTGACCGGCTCGACCGAAGAAGAGCAGTTCCACTGAGTCGGATGACAGCCCGGCAGCCGCCGGGCTGACGTTTGCCCGGGAGGCCCGAGCGGGATCGGGCGATCCCGTTTCGGGCATTCATCCAGGACCCGCGCAAAAAAAGCGACCGGTGCAGAGCACCGGTCGCTTTTTTGATGTGGCCAACGATGGGTGTCAGGATTTCATCGCCAGGCCCAGTCGCTCGATGGTGGCCTTCTCGGACTGGAAGGTGTTGCGGATGAACTGGGTGTAATCTTCGGTGCCCATGTAGATCACCGACTGGTCGTACTTGTCAAACGTGGCGAGGACGGCCGGGTCTTCCAGGGTTTTCTTGAAGGCGTCGTGCAGCCTTCTGACCACGGCCGGGTCCATGCCTTTGGGGCCACCAATGCCGAAGGGTGAATCGGACACCGTGTCAAAGCCCAACTCGTTGAGGGTGGGCACCTGGGACCAGCGCTTGGTGCGTTTGCTGCCGTAGGTGGCCAGCAGGCGCAGGGCGCCTGCTTCAACCTGTGGGCCCCAGCCGGTGGCGTCGCTGTGCGACATGACGTGTCCGCCCATGACGGCCTGCAGGCCATCGGCACTGCCTTTGAAGGGCACATGGGTGACGTCGATCTTGGCCTTGCTGGCAAATTCGGCAAAAGCCAGGTGCGGCGTTGTGCCGTTGCCCGTGGAGCCATAAGTGAATTTGCCCGGGTTGGCGCGCGCAAACGCCACCAGGTCGGCGATGGACCGAATCGGCGAGTCGGCCCTGACCACCACGCCGAAGGTGTAGCCGGTCAGGCAGGCGATGTAGGTGAAGTCCTTGAGCGGGTCGAATTGCATTTTTTGCATGTGCGGCAAACGTGCGACGCCGATGGTGATCTGAGACAGGGTGTAGCCGTCGGGTTGGGCACGCACCAGCTCATTGGGGCCCAGCATGCCACTGGCTCCCGGTCTGTTCTCGATGATCACCTGACCGCCCAACGCTTTGCCGGCGCTCTCGGCCAGGACCCGCATCACGGCGTCGGTCGATCCACCCGCAGGCCAGGGGCAAATCAATTTGATCGGTTTGACAGGGAAGGTTTGCCCTTGGGCCAACGTGGGAAATGCCACAGTGGCCGCAGCGGCGGCAGAAGCTTGCACGAATGTGCGTCGTGTCGTGCC
Source organism: Comamonadaceae bacterium (assembly GCA_027490555.1). Lineage (GTDB taxonomy): Bacteria > Pseudomonadota > Gammaproteobacteria > Burkholderiales > Burkholderiaceae_C > Limnohabitans_A. The sequence continues at coordinate 2,060 of JAIXXW010000121.1, forward strand.
TTGTTGTTTCACACCAGTCTCCTTTGCAAATGGGTGAACCGATTGAAGGGCAAGACCGCCTGTCCGGCAAGGGGGTAAACCTGAACCCGGCAAGGCAGGGGGTCGCTTGCGTGACTGACCGTCACCGGCGCAGCGCCCGCCAGCGTTCAGTCGCCCAGCACCACGCCTTCGCGCCGGGGGTCGGCACCGCCAAACCATCCACCCGGCTGACGCTGGATCGCCTGCAGGCCACTGGTCATCTCGATCTGGACCACGTCGTGACCCCGGGCCCTGAGCGCATCCAGGGTGCGCTGGTCAAAGCGTTGGGCTTCGAGCAAGGTCGGGCCATTGAGCGATCCGAAGTTGGGCAGGTCGATCGCCTGCTGGGTGTTCAGGCCCCAGTGCAAGGTGGCGGCAAGCAACTTGGCCGTGTAATGGATGATGAGTGCGCCGCCCGGACTGCCACCGCTCATGAGCAGTTGCCCGGAGGCCCGGTCAAACACCAGCGTGGGCGACATGGACGAACGCGGACGCTTGCCCGGCTCCACCCGGTTGGCGATGGGGCGTCCTTGCGCATCGCTGGGCGCCAGACTGAAATCGGTGAGTTGGTTGTTCAACAAAAAGCCGCCCGGACGAGATGGGTCGGTGCTGACCATGCGGCGCGCGCCAAAGGCCGCTTCGATGGTGCTGGTCATGGCGAGCGCCCGGCCTTCGGCATCCACCACGCTGATGTGGCTGGTGCCGTATTCTGTCTGGGAGGGCATGGGCGCAAGGTGGCTGGTTTTGCCACCGGGCTGGCCCGCGGTGGCGACCTTCATGGACTGCGCGCCGATCAGCCGACTGCGCTCGCGCAGGTAGCTCGGGGCCAGGAGACTGGCCCAGTCGCCGGCCGGGGCCGCCACAAAATCGGGGTCGGCCACAAAGTGTGCGCGGTCGGCAAAGGCCAGGCGTGACGCTTCGGTGTAGCGGTGCAGCCAATCGGCAGAGGGCAGGCCGCCTGCAAGCTCCGGACCTTGTGCAGCGGTGTGGGCCACCAGGCCCAGAATCTGACCGATGGCGATCTGGCCTGAAGACGGCGGCGGGAAGCCGCAGATGCGGTAACTGCGTGCCTCCAAGGCATGGTCAAAACACAGGGCCTCCCGTTCGCGAGGCCGGTAGTCGCGCAGATCCTCCAGGCTGAGACGGCCAGGTCGCGGCGCTTGCTGGGTGCGTTGCACCATGGCCTGGGCCACCGGTCCCTCGTGCAAGGCGCGGCTGCCTTCGGCGGCGATGCGCCGCAGCACATGCGCGTACTCCGGGTTGCGCAGCACATGGCCCACGGGCCA
>JAIXXW010000032.1 GCA_027490555.1 Comamonadaceae bacterium
ACCGCGTTCACGCCCAGCGGCGTGAGCGAGGAATGCGCCTCAAAACCGTGCACCGTGGTTTTGTACGAATGCTTGCCTTTGTGCGCAATCACCACCTGCATGCCGGTGGGCTCGCCCACGATGCAGCCGGCGGGCTTGAAGCCTTGCGCCTGCATGTCGGCGATCATGCGGCGCACGCCGATGCAGCCGACCTCTTCGTCGTAGCTGAAGGCCAGGTGGATCGGCCGCTGGAGTTGTCTTTTCAACAGCTCGGGCACCATCATCAGGCAGATGGCGCCAAAGCTCTTCATGTCGGTGACGCCGCGCCCGTACATCTTGTCACCCCGGATCACGACCTGGAAAGGGTCGCTGTCCCAGGGCTGACCGTCCACCGGCACCACGTCGGTGTGGCCCGACAGCACCAGGCCACCGATTTTGGTTTCACCGTTGTGGGCGGGCAAGGTGGCCCAGAGGTTGGCCTTTTGGCCGCTGTCGTCGTAGGTGCGGCTGCAGGCGATGCCCAGGTCCTTCAGATAAGCCTCGGTCCAGTCCAGCAAAGCCAGGTTGCTGTCGCGCGAGACGGTGGCAAACGCGATCCATTTTTCAATCAGGGGCAAGGCGGCCAGGTCGGCGGCTTGGACAGGGCCGTGCTCGGGCGAGAGGGCAGCGTGCGAAACAGGGGCGTTCATGAGGGCGTTCCAGATCAACCCATTCGGGGGGCATCTTGATCTTACAGCTGCCGCAGGCCATGGGCGTCACCTTGCCGACAGGTCCCGCCTGCCGCTGCGCCTAAAGTGGTCTGTCTTTTCAATGAACCGTTGGAGTCGTCATGGCCATCTATGAGTTGCGCACCTATTCCGTGATCGTCGGGAAAATGTCCGAAGTCATCTCGCACTACAAGAACGAAGGCTGGCCTGCTTTGGCCAAACACCCGCCCAAACTGGTGGGTTACTTCACCGGGGACGTGGGGGCCCTGAACGAGCTGATCCACGTCTGGAAGTTCGACGACGAAGCCGACCGCCGCGCCTTCTGGGCCGGGGTCTTCGCCGACCCCGAGTTTATGGCCTTTGCGGCCAAGATCCGCCCGCTGATGCGCGAGCAAAACAACAAGCTGATGCTGTCCGCGCCCTGGGGTCCACAGCCCTGACGGGCATCGGCGCCACGCGTGGCGCGTCTTGCCCCGCTCAAGGGGCCAGGCGCTGCGCGCTGACTTTCACCGCCTCGGGCGGCATCTCCAGCATGCCGTAAGGCCCCACCCACTGGCCCGCCATCGCGTCTGCTTGTACCCTGAGCTGGACCGGCTGCAGCTGACCAGCCTCGTTGATGAAGCTGAAATGCAGCTCGGCACCGTCCAGGCGGGCCCCCAACACAGGCTGCACAGGCTGCACGGGCTGGCCCCAGGCATGGCCCCAGGTCAGCGTGCCGCCCACGCGCTGGTGACGCTGGGCCAACTCCAGCAGCACCGGCCCCCGCCGGTCCAGCCCCTGCACCGACCAGCGACCCGCCACCTGGGCGGGCACTTTCCAGAAATACCCGGTGCTGCTGCCCACCCGGATCACCTGGTCGGGCTCCCAATCGCCCATGCCAAAGGTGTTCGAGACCACGCGCGTGCCAGGCCGCATCTTGAGCAAGGTCGGGCGCAGTTGTTCGTTCAACTCCTCCAGCAGGTACAGGGTGACCACACTGGCCGCCGAAAAGTCTTCCTTGAAAATGTCGCCCTGCACGATGCGCACCCGGCCAGCCAAACCGGCCTTGTCAGCATTGCGCTGTGCCAGCGCCGCCAGTTTGGGGTTGTATTCGATGCCCCAGGCCCGCGCCCCGAACTGGCGTGCAGCCGCGATCGCGATCTTGCCGTCACCGGCCCCCAGATCCACCACCTCGTCTTCGGGGCTGACCTGCGCCACCGTGAGCATTTGGGTCACCAGCTCGTCGCGGGTGGGCAGCCACATCACGTCTTTGCCCGATTGGCCCAGCTTGGGGGTGTAGGTGTCGGCGGGCAGGCTGCTGCAAGCTTGCAACAGCAACAGCGCCATCAGGGGCCAAAGGCGGAATATCAAGGGCAGGGGCATGGGCAGGACCGAACGGGGCACCGAGGTGGCGACGCCCCGAAGGGTAACTGCAATTGCGCGCGGCCGAAGCCATGGGCGTGACAGCGCAGGCCCTGCGGCCTGTCGACGGGGCCCCTGGCCCGTGCGGGCGGGGGCCGTTGCCCAGGCTCAATGGTGTGCGGCCAGGGCCTGACGTTTGCGCTTGGCCAGGATGCGGGCCGAATTGAGGCCGGTGAGCACCATGATGGGCCACAGGAAAGTGCAAACCATGGCCCACAGGACACGGCTGGCGAGCGTGGGGCCACCCTCGCTCGACTCGACCTTGTGGGGCCCCTCGCTGAAGAGGTGCTGGTAGGGGAAGGTCAAGAGACCGAACACAGCACCGAAGAACAGGAACAGCGTGATGTAGATGTTCAAGGCCATCTCCTCGCTGGGCACCACCAGGGCCGCCCAATTTAGCGGTTTGCCTGAGCCCAGACGCCATGCTAAACCGTTGTCACGTTGTCATGACAAAATTATTTGTACATATCCTGTGACGCAAAGGGGTTTGTGCGGCGGGACCACCCTGATGCCAAGCCCATCCATTATTTGTATGATGACCTGATGAATTCAACCGCATCCAGGGCCTGGCCCGGATGGGGCCTGCAAAGATGAACAGCGGAGAGATGAGATGACCACAGTCGGATTGATCGGTTTGGGGGCCATGGGCTCGGGCATGGCCGGATCGCTGCGCCGCGCCGGGCACAGCGTGCAGGTGTTCGATGTGCGCCGCGAAGTCGCCAAGGCCTTTGCGGCCGAAGGCGGGGTGGCACACGACAGCTTGGCCTCGCTGGGCGCGGCCTGCGATGTGCTGGTGTCGGTGGTGGTGAACGCCGCACAGACCGAGGCCGTGCTGTTTGGCGACGGCAACACCCCCGGTTGTGCCGCCAGCATGAAGCCCGGCAGTGTGTTCGTGATGTGCTCCACGGTGGACCCGAACTGGTCGGTGGCGCTGGAAGCGCGACTGGAGGCCATGGGCCTGCGTTATGTGGACGCGCCGATTTCGGGCGGTGCGGCCAAGGCCGCCAGTGGCCAGATGACCATGATGACGGCGGCCAAGCCCGAGGCCTATGCACTGGCCGAACCGTTTTTGAACGCCATGGCCGCCAAGGTTTACAAGCTGGGCGACAGCGCGGGCGCGGGCAGCAAGGTCAAGATCATCAACCAGTTGCTGGCGGGCGTGCACATTGCCGCTGCGGCCGAAGCCATGGCCCTGGGCCTGCGCGAAGGCGTGGACCCGGCCGCGCTGTACGAGGTCATCACCCACAGCGCGGGCAACAGCTGGATGTTCGAAAACCGCATGGCCCACGTGCTGGCGGCCGACTACACGCCGCTGTCGGCGGTGGACATTTTTGTGAAGGACCTGGGTCTGGTGCTCGACATGGCGCGGGCCAGCAAGTTCCCACTGCCGCTGTCGTCCACCGCGCACCAGATGTTCATGCAGGCCAGCACGGCGGGTTTTGCCAAGGAAGACGACAGCGCGGTGATCAAGATTTTCCCGGGCATTGAACTGCCCAAAGCGCCGGGTTGACCCACCGACCCGATTTTTGTGGGGGTTGGTTTGATCGCCCACAGGGTGGGCTCCTACCCAGGGGCACTAGCGACAACTGAGGAATTGACATGAGCACTTTGAAATTGGGTTGCATTGCCGACGACTTCACCGGTGCCACCGACCTGGCCAACAACCTGGTGCGTGCGGGCATGCGGGTGGTGCAGACCATTGGCGTGCCCACAGCGCCCCTGGCCGCCAAGGTAGACGCGGTGGTGGTGGCGCTGAAGACGCGCACCGTGCCTGCCGCCGAGGCGATCGCGCAATCGCTCGACGCCTTGCGATGGCTGCAGGCACAGGGTGCACAGCAGATCTACTTCAAATACTGCTCCACCTTCGACAGCACGCCCGAAGGCAACATCGGCCCGGTGACCGAGGCGCTGATGGACGCGCTGCACACCGACTTCACCATCGCCACCCCGGCGTTTCCGGACAACGGCCGCACCGTGTTCAAGGGCTATTTGTTTGCGGGCAACGTGTTGCTCAATGAGTCGGGCATGCAAAACCACCCGCTCACCCCGATGACGGACGCGAATCTGGTGCGCGTGATGCAGGCACAAACGAAGCGCCGCGTGGGTTTGATCGACCACAAGACCGTCGCGCTGGGCGAGGCCGCGATCCGCGAACGCATCGCCGCGCTGCGGGCCGAGGGTGTGGGCGTGGCCGTGGTGGACGCGACCAGCAACGCCGACCTGCACCTGCTCGGGCCTGCCTTGAAAGGCATGCCGCTGGTCACCGCCGGCTCGGGCGTGGCCATTGGCCTGCCTGCCAACTTTGGCCTCAAGCCCTCTGTGCAGGCCAGCCAGTTGCCCGCCGCCCGTGGCTGGCGGGCCGTGGTCTCGGGCAGCTGCTCTGTGGCCACGAACGCGCAGGTGGCGCACTTCAAAGCCACGGGCCGGCCCGCGCGGGCGATTGACCCGGCCAGCCTGATGCACGGCCGCAGCGATGCGGTGGTGCAGCAGGTGCTGGACTGGGCCGCGCCGCTGCTGCAGGACGGTCCGGTGCTGGTGTACTCCACCGCCGAGCCCGAGGCGGTGAAAGCCGTGCAGGCCCAGCTGGGCGTGGCCGAGGCGGGTGCCTTGGTCGAGCACGCGCTGGCCGCCGTGGCGCGTGGCCTGGTGGGCCTGGGTGTGCAGCAATTGGTGGTGGCCGGGGGCGAAACCTCGGGCGCTTGCGTGCAGGCGCTGGGCCTGGCCCAACTGCAGATCGGCCCGCAAATCGACCCGGGCGTGCCATGGTGCCATGCCCCGTCGGCCACGGGCGGGGTGCACATCACCCTCAAATCGGGCAACTTCGGCACCGAAGATTTCTTCAGCAAGGCCTTTGACGTGCTGGCTTGAGCGCCAGGGCCTGAGGGCGCTGAATGCGGGCGTTCAGGCCGCTTCCTTGTAAAAGAAGCCGCCGTGCACGTTGCGCGGGGCCAAGGGGCCCACGGCGCGGCTGATCGCACCGATGTGGTCGGGGGTGGTGCCGCAGCAGCCGCCCACGATGTTGACCAGGCCTTCGGCGGCAAACTCGTGCAAGAGGCGGCTGGTGACTTCGGGCGTTTCGTCAAAGCCGGTGTCGCTCATCGGGTTGGGCAAACCGGCATTGGGGTAGCAACTGATGAAGGTGTCGCCCGCCACCTTGTTCAGCTCCTGGATGTAGGGGCGCATCAGCGTTGCGCCCAGGGCGCAGTTCAGGCCAATGGCCAGGGGCTGGGCATGGCGCACGCTGTGCCAGAAAGCGGTCACGGTCTGGCCACTCAGGATACGGCCCGAGGCGTCGGTCACGGTGCCGCTGATGATGAGGGGCAGGCGCTGGCCGCTGGCCTCGAAAAATTCCTCGATGGCAAACAGCGCGGCCTTGGCGTTGAGGGTGTCGAAAATCGTCTCGACCAAGAGCACATCCGAGCCGCCTTCCACCAAGGCCTCCACCTGCTCGTAGTAGGCGGCACGCAGCTCTTCGAAGGTCACGTTGCGGGCCCCTGCATCGTTCACATCGGGGCTGATGCTGGCGGTCTTGGGCGTGGGGCCGAGCGCGCCAACGACAAAGCGGGGCTTGTCGGGCGTGGAGAACTTGTCGCAGGCAGCGCGGGCCAGGCGGGCCGATGCCAGGTTCATCTCGCGCGTCAGGTGCTGCATGTCGTAATCGGCCTGGGCTATTGTTGTTGCGCCAAAGGTGTTGGTCTCGATCAGGTCGGCCCCAGCGGCCAGGTAGCCTTCGTGGATGTCGCGGATCACCTCGGGCCGGGTCAGGCTGAGCAGCTCGTTGTTGCCTTTGACGTCTTTGGGAAAGTCCTTGAAGCGCTCACCCCGGTAATCGGCCTCGGACAGCTTGAAGCGCTGGATCATGGTGCCCATGGCCCCGTCGAGGATGGCGATGCGGGTTTTCAGGATCTCGGGCAGCGCCTGGGCGCGGGTGTAGACGGGGTTCTTCATGGCCCATATTGTAAAAGTTGGGGTTTCAGCTTTTCTGAAACCGCGCAAAGCCCGCCGCCCGCAACTGGCATGCCGGACATTGGCCGCAGCCATAGCCCCAGTCATGGCGCTGGCTGCGTTCACCCAAGTAACAGGTGTGGCTGTGCTCGACGATCAAGTCCACCAGCGCCTGACCACCGCCTTGGGGCTGGGCCTGTTGGCCCACATCGTGCGCCAGTTGCCAGGTCTGGGCCTTGTCGATCCACATCAGCGGGGTGTCGATCAACAGCTTGCGGTCCATGCCCAGCGACAGGGCAACCTGCATGGCTTTCATGGTGTCGTCGCGGCAGTCGGGGTAGCCCGAAAAATCGGTCTCGCACACGCCGGTGACGATGACCTGCAAACCCCGGCGGTAAGCCAGCGCCGCTGCCAAGGTGAGGAACAGCAGGTTGCGCCCCGGCACAAAGGTGTTGGGCAGGCCCGAGCTTTCCATGGCGATGGCGGTGTCGCGGGTCAAGGCCGTCTCGCTGATCTGGCCCAGGACGCTGGCGTCCAGCAGGTGGTCCTCGCCCATCCTGGGGCCCCATGAGGGAAAGCGCGCGCGGATTGCCGCCAGCACATTCAGCCGGGCGTCCAGCTCGACCCGGTGGCGTTGGCCATAGTCAAAAGCCAGGGTTTCCACACGTTCATAACGGGCCAGGGCATGGGCCAAGCAGGTGGTGGAGTCTTGGCCACCAGAAAACAAAACAAGGGCGGAGGTGTGCATGGGCTGGGATGGTAACGCTGTCCAATAGCGGACAATCACCGCTCACCCCAAAGCTGTCACACCGAACGTGTCCCCCCACCTCTCCATCCTGCGCGAAGTCTTTGGCTATGACGCCTTTCGCGGCCCGCAGCAGGCCATCATCGACCATGTGGCGGCCGGGGGCGATGCGCTGGTGCTCATGCCCACCGGCGGGGGCAAATCGCTGTGCTACCAGATCCCGGCGATCGCACGCCAGCGCGCAGGGCTGGGCATCACGGTGGTGGTCTCGCCGCTGATCGCGCTGATGCACGACCAGGTGGGTGCGCTGCACGAGGCGGGGGTGAGCGCCGCCTTCCTCAACTCGACCCTCTCGAGCGAAGAAACCAGCGAGATCGAGCGGCGCTTGCTGCGCGGCGAGATCACCTTGCTGTACGCCGCGCCCGAGCGCGTGACCAACGCGCGTTTTCTGGCCCAGATGGACTCGCTGCTCGAACGCGGTTTGCTCAGCCTGTTTGCCATCGACGAAGCCCATTGCGTGAGCCAGTGGGGGCACGACTTCCGGCCCGAATACCGGGGCCTGACGGTGCTGCACGAGCGTTACCCCAGCGTGCCGCGCGTGGCACTCACGGCCACGGCAGATGCCCTCACGCGGGCCGACATCGTCGAGCGCTTGCAGCTGGACAAGGCCCAGCTGTTCATCAGCAGCTTTGACAGGCCCAACATCCGTTACACCATCGTCGAGAAAAAAGACGCCAGCGCCCAGCTGCTGCGCTTCATCGAACGCGAACACCCGGAAGAGGCGGGCGTGGTCTATTGCCAGTCGCGCAAACGGGTCGAAGAGGTCGCGGGCATGCTGTGCGAGGCGGGCATCCGCGCGCTGCCCTACCACGCGGGCCTGGACGCGGCGCTGCGCCAGCGCCACCAGAATGAATTTTTGCGTGAGGAAGGCGTGGTGATGGTCGCCACCATCGCTTTTGGCATGGGCATCGACAAACCGGATGTGCGCTTTGTGGCGCACCTGGACATGCCCAAGAACATCGAAGGCTACTACCAAGAAACGGGCCGTGCCGGGCGCGACGGGCTGGCGTCGGACGCGTGGATGGCCTACGGCCTGCAAGACGTGGTGAACCAGCGCCGCATGATCGACGAAAGCCCGGCCGGCGAAGAGTTCAAGCAGGTCATGCGCGGCAAGCTCGACGCCCTGCTGGCCCTGGCCGAAGCCACCGATTGCAGACGGGTGCGCCTGCTGAAGTATTTCGACGAGATCTACCCCGGACAAACGGACACCGGGGCAGGCGTTTACATGCCCTATTGCGGCAACTGCGACAACTGCCTGCATCCGCCCGAGGTGTGGGACGGCACCGACGCCGCGCGCAAGCTGCTGTCCACCGTCTACCGCTGCCACCAGGCCAGCGGCCACAGCTTTGGCGCGGCACACACCATGGACATCGTGCGGGGCAAGAAAACCGAAAAGGTGGTGCAACGCGGCCACGAAACCCTGAGCACATTTGGCCTGGGGGCCGAGTACAGCGAGCCCCAGCTGCGCGCCGTGATGCGCCAGCTGATCGCCATCGGCGCATTGCATGTGCACACCGAAGAAGGTTTCAGCACCTTGCACCTGACCGAAGGCTCGCGCGCCGTGCTGCG
>JAIXXW010000373.1 GCA_027490555.1 Comamonadaceae bacterium
GGTGTGGGCCTCGTCTGCGGGGTAAACCGCCACGCCCTGGCTGGGCAGTGCGGCGAGCACGGCCCCGTTTTCCTGCGCCACCGCCTCGACGGTGCCCATGAATTCCTGGTGCTCGCGCTGGGCGTTGTTGACCAAGGCCACGGTGGGACGGGCCAGCCTGGACAGCTGGGCGATTTCACCGGGGTGGTTCATGCCCAGCTCCACCACGGCCAGGCGGTGGTGCGCGCGCAGCTGGAACAGGGTCAGGGGCACGCCAATGTCGTTGTTGAGGTTGCCCTGGGTCGACAGGGCATCGGCGCCCGCATGCGCCCGCAGGATCGAGGCGATCATCTGGGTCACGGTGGTTTTGCCGTTGCTGCCGGTCACGGCGATCAACGGCAGATCAAACTGTGCACGCCAGCCTGCGGCCAACTCGCCCAACGCCAGACGGGCATCGGGCACCACCAGAGCGGGCAAACCCTGGGCCATGGCCTCGGCCTCGCCGGAGGGTTCGCACAGCACGGCCACGGCGCCTTGCGCCTTGGCCTGGGCGATGAACTGGTGGCCATCAAAACGCTCACCGCGCAAAGCCACAAACAAATCCCCAGCGCGCAAGCTGCGGCTGTCGGTGTGGACACGGTCCACCTGCACCGACTGGACATGCACGCCGCGCGCCTGGCTCAACCAGGCCAGGGCCTGGCTCAAGGGCAGTTGCAGGGACACAGCGGCATTCATGCGAGCGCCCCCTGTCCTTGTTCTGCACGCCGACGAAGGGCCAGACGAACCTGCTCCACATCCGAAAACGGGTGGCGAACGCCCATGATCTCTTGCGCGGTCTCATGGCCCTTGCCGGCCACCAGCACCACGTCTTGCGCAGCCGCCTGTGCCAGCACCTGGGCAATGGCCAGAGCACGGTCGGCTTGCACCAGGGCCTGTTGGGGATGGCGCAGGCCCGACACCATGGCGGTCAAGATCGCCTCCGGCGGTTCAGATCGGGGGTTGTCGCTGGTCAAGACCAGGCCATCGGCGGCGGCCTCGGCGGCGGCGGCCATCAAAGGCCGCTTGCTGGCGTCGCGGTCGCCACCGCAACCCACGACACACCACAGGCGGCCACCGCGCAAGCGCGCTTGGGGACGCAAGGCCGCCAGGGCATGGCTCAGGGCGTCGGGCGTGTGCGCGTAATCGACCACCACGGCAGGCAAATCCTGCTCACGCACTGAAGCGCCCAGCTCTGGCGCAACGAGCGCCACCCGCTGCATGCGGCCAGGCACCGCACTGAGCTGTGTGCAAGCCTGCACCGCTTGCGCCAAGCCAAAGCCGAGGGCGCGCAAGCAGCCGATCACACCCAGCAGGTTGTCGATGTTATAGGCACCCACCAAGGCGGTGTGCAGGGTGAGCGTTTGGCTGTCTTCGGTGATCTCAAAAGCCAAGCCCTCGGTGCTGGGCAAGGCCCGGGCTTGCAAGCGGGCTTCGCCACGCTGGGAGCAGGTCCAGACATCCAGCGCACCGCCTTGCAGGTGACGGGCCAGCCGCTGGCCCTGGGCGTCGTCGGTGTTGATGACGGCAGCTTGCAAGCCGGGCCAGCTGAACAGCGCGGCCTTGGCCGACCAGTAGCGGTCCATGTCACCGTGGTAATCCAGGTGATCCTGCGTGAAATTGGTGAACACCGCCACCTGGATGCGGGTGCCGGCCAAACGGTGCTCGGCCAGCCCGATCGAGGAGGCTTCGATGGCGCAATGGGTCGCCCCTGCGCCGACCAGGGCGCGGAACTGCTGCTGCATCAACACCGGGTCCGGGGTGGTCATGCCGGTGGAGACCAGATCGGGCACGCGGCCCATGCCCAAAGTCCCGATCAGGCCACAGGGCTGCGCCAGAGCGGGCGACGACAGGGCCTGTGCCAGCCACCAGGCGGTCGAGGTTTTGCCATTGGTGCCGGTCACGGCCAGCACCTGCAAGGCCTGCGTGGGTTGCTCGTAATAGGCATCCGCCACCCAGCCTGTTTGCGCCTTGAGTTGGGGCATGCAGGCCAGTCGCTCGCCGGCCACATCGCCTGGCAATGCAGCCAGCCAGGGGGCGTGGCCCTCTTCTTCCATCAGGCAGGCTCCGGCACCTTGCGCCAGGGCCTGCGCCAAAAAGCGGCGGCCATCGGTGGCCGCCCCAGGCCAGGCAATGAAGCCATCGCCAGGCTGCACCTGACGGCTGTCGGTGCGCAGCTCACCCGTGACCTTTTGGCGCAGCCAGGCAGCGGCTTGGGAGGTGCTCTGCAGGCGCTGCATCAGAACGATTCCTCCACCGCTTTGGCCACAATTTGGGGCTTGACGGCCATGTCGGGCTGCACCCCCATCAAGCGCAGCGTTTGCTGCACGGTCTGGCTGAACACCGGCGCCGCCACAGCACCACCGTAGTACACGCCGTTGGAGGGCTCGTCGATCATGACGGCCACCACGATGCGCGGGTTGTCGATCGGCGCGATGCCGACGAAAAATCCACGGTACTTTTTGCTGGCGTAGCCCTTGCCCTCTTGCTTGCGTGCGGTGCCCGACTTGCCGCCCACCGAATAGCCCATGGTCTGGGCCTTTTGCCCAGTACCACCAGGCCCGGAAGCCAACTGCAGCATGTGGCGCATGGCTTTGGCATGCTCGGGGCTGTACACGCGGGTGCCGACCACGGGTTGGTTGGTCTTCATGAGGGTGGCCGGGACGATGTCGCCGTCCCTGGCAAACACGGTGTAGGCGCGCGCGACCTGGAACAAACTGGTGGACACGCCGTAGCCGTAACTCATGGTGGCCTGCTCCACCGGACGCCAGCTCTTGTAGGGACGCAGGCGGCCACTGACCACACCCGGAAATGGCAGCTGGGGCTTTTGGCCAAAACCCAGATCCGAAAATGTTTCCCACATTTCACGGGGCTGCAACTGCATGGCCATCTTGACGGTGCCCACGTTGCTGGACTTCTGAATCACCTCATTGACCGTGAGCACCCCATACGGGTGCACATCGCTGATGGTGGAGCCTGTGATGGTGATCTTGCCCGGCGCGGTTTGGATCGGTGTTTCGGGTTTGACCAGGCCTTGCTCCAAGGCCAGGGCCACCGCAAAGGGCTTCATCGTGGAGCCGGGCTCGAAGCTGTCGGTCAGGGCCCGGTTGCGCAACTGCTCGCCGGTCAGGTTGGCCCGTTTGTCGGGCGAGTAACTGGGGTAATTGGCCAAGGCCAGGATCTCGCCGGTTTGTGCGTCCAACACCACCACACTGCCGGCTTTGGCTTTGTGCTGTGCCACGGCATCGCGCAGTGTCTGGTAGGCGTAGAACTGCACTTTGCTGTCGATGCTCAGCTGCAGGTCTTGACCGTCTACTGGGGGCACCGTTTCACCCACCGCCTCGACCACACGGCCCAGGCGGTCCTTGATCACGCGCCGCGAGCCGGGCTGGCCGGCCAGCTGCTTTTGAAAAATCAGCTCCACGCCTTCCTGGCCTTTGTCCTCGACGTTGGTGAAACCCACGATGTGGGCGGCAGCCTCGCCTTCGGGGTACAGGCGCTTGTACTCCTTGATGTCGTAGACACCCTTGATGTTCAATGCGCGGATTTCCTTGACCACCGACTCGTCCATTTGCCGGCGCAACCAGACAAAGGTTTTCTCTTCGTCCTTGAGTTTGTCCTCCAGCTCGGCGGGGGCCATCTGCAGCAGTTTGGCCAGCTGGCGGAGCTTGACCGGGTCACGCTCGAGGTCTTCCGGGTTGGCCCAGATGCTCGGCGCCGGCACGCTGGACGCCAGCAGAACCCCGTTGCGGTCCAGCACCCGGCCACGGTTGGGCGGCAGGGTCAGGGTCCTGGCAAAGCGGACCTCCCCCTGGCGAATGAAAAAGTCATTGTCAATGACCTGCACATGGGCGGCGCGCCCCACCAAACCAGAAAAACCCAGGGCCATGGCGGCGACGATCAGCTTGCTGCGCCAAACAGGGGTTTTGCTCGCCAGCAAGGGGCTGGACGTCAGCTGCACACTGCGCACGCGGCTCATCGCCCAGCCCCCTGGGGGTTGCCGCCACCGATCGGCTTGACGGGCACCGCAGGCTGGGCCGCACCGGTCGTGGTCACATACTGGGTGATGGCCGGGGAGACGTTGCGCATCTGCAGCTGCTGCCTGGCGATCTGCTCCACACGCAGGGGTGTGGTTTGCGCCCGCCGCTCGACCTCCATGCGGTCCAGATCCACCTCGATGCGCTGGTTTTCCTTGCGTGCGGCCTCCAGGGCCATGAACAGCCGCCGGGATTCGTAATGGCTGTGCACCAGCCACAGGGCACTGCCCACGGTGGCCGCCACCAAAAACAGGCTCAAACGCATCATGCCGGCACCTCGGTGCGTTCGGCCATGCGCATGATGGCGCTGCGCGCGCGCGGGTTGCTGCGCACCTCGGTCTCGCTGGGCCGCACACGGCCACAGGCTTTGAGCCGCATCTTGGCCGGCTTGGCAAACGGCACGCGGCGGTCCACCACTTCTTTGGAATGCTTGGCGATGAACTGCTTGACGATGCGGTCTTCCAGGGAATGGAAACTGATCACCACCAGGCGACCCCCGGGGGCCAGCACATGCAGACTGGCTTCTAACGCCTGTTCGAGCTCTTCAAGCTCGGCGTTGATGAAAATCCGAAAAGCCTGAAATGTCCGCGTTGCAGGGTTCTGACCCGGCTCGCGGGTTTTGACCGTGTCAGCCACGAGCTGGGCCAAATCGGTGGTGGTTGAAATTGGGCCCCGCTCCTGTCGGCGAGCCACAATCGCCTTTGCAATCTGAAAAGCAAACCGTTCTTCGCCATAGTCACGTACCACCTCCGTGATTTGATCCACCGTGGCCGTCTCCAGCCAATCGGCCACACTCTCGCCGCGCGTGGTGTCCATGCGCATGTCGAGCGGGCCCTCGAAACGAAAAGAAAAACCCCTCTCGGGGCTGTCGATCTGGGGGGAGCTGATGCCCAGGTCCATCAGCACGCCATCCACGCTGCCGGCGGGCAACTCGGCCAGGTGCGAAAAACCTTGGTGGCGGATGGCAAAACGGGCATCCTGGAGTTGTTCGGCCTCGGCAATGGCCTGCGGGTCCTTGTCAAAGGCCTGCAAACGCCCTTGCGCCGACAGACGCGACAGGATCAGGCGCGAATGCCCACCCCGACCGAAAGTGGCGTCCACATAAAAGCCCTGGGCGCCGGCCGAAGCCTTGAGCAATTCATCCACAGCCTCGTTCAGGAGCACGGTCGTGTGGGTCAATACAGCTTCGGTCATGGCGTTCAGAACGAGAAATCCTTGAACACATCGGGCATCTCACCCTGCATGGCCTGCGCTTCCTGGCCGTCGTAAGTGGCTTTGTCCCACAACTCGAA